>CAZJJL010000157.1:0-4066 GCA_964546325.1 uncultured Planctomycetales bacterium
GGACACGCTTTCACGCCACGGGTACAGCGCACACACGGCAATTCCGTTTCCGGACGCGCGTATATATCCGAAATTGCCAGGATGCCGTTCGTGTTCTTGATAATCGGCGTATCAAGACTGAATTGCGCCACTCCCATCATCGGACCGCCAAAAATGATCTTCCGGGGCTTTTTATGCAATCCGCCGCAAAAATCAAAAATATCTTTTATCGGCGTGCCGACCCGTATCAGACAATTCTGCGGCTGAGCCACACAATCTCCGGCAACCGTAACAATGCGCTCAAAAAGAGGCTTCGCTAAATATACCGCTTCATATATCGCATATACCGTCGCGACATTATGCACCAACACCCCGACGTCAAAAGGCAACTTCCCCGAAGGAACTTCCCGCTTCAACACCGATTTAATAAGCTGCTTCTCTCCACCCTGAGGATAATCAGACGGCAAAGCTTTCACGTGATACCCTTCGGCACGGCAAAGGCTTCGCAACATGCGCAACGCTTCAGGTTTATTATCTTCAATGGCGATAAACACCTGCGTGACCTTGGTGCAGCGCCGTATCAGCTCTATCCCTCGCAGTATTTCGCGGGCATGCGTAAGCATCAAAGAGTTATCCGCGGACAAATACGGTTCGCATTCCGCGCCGTTCACGATCAGCGTATCAAGCGGCTTCGGAGACTGCAGTTTGATATGCGCGGGAAAACTTGCCCCTCCCATGCCGACGATCCCTGATTCAAGAACAATCGAGCGGATATCATCCGCCGAAAAACGCGCGACCTCATCTGCACCAGGCCGACGCACGGCCGTTTCTTTTTCCTGCCCGTCATTATCGATAATAACGGCTTTACAGCGGCCAATGCCGGGATGCGGCCAATCATCGATCCCGGAAACAACCCCGGAAACCGGAGCATGCACAGCCGCAAAGACTTTCGCCTCAGAAGCCCCGATTTTTTGTCCTTTAGAAACACGCTCTCCTGCTTTCACCAAAGGATCGCACAGTTTTCCGATATGCTGGCTCAAAGGGACATAAAGCCGCGCGGGAGGCGGCATCACCGCTATACCTTGCTTATATTCAGGATGGTCGTACGTTAATTGAACCATGGGATTTTACGATTATATATAAGGCTACCGGCGCCGACAATACCAAAAATAATCCCCACTCCCACCAATATAATGCCGCACGATACATGTTCCGCGATAATACTGCTGGCAAACATGAATACAAGGAACGCAAGATGCATAACGATTTCAAGCGAACTAAAAACTTTCCCCATCATATCAACCTTACTGGCGTTGTGGACGACGGTATTAGAAGCGATCATAATAGGCGCAATGCTCAAGCCCAACGCAAACGCAAGGAACTCCGCAACAAGCAGGTACGGATACCGCCATAAAACCAGCGCAAAAATGATCAACATGCAACCGCTGACAATAAGCGACGAAAAGATCGTTTTATACTGGGAGAACCTGCTGCCGAATTTACCGTATAACAGCGATCCGACAAAAAGGCCGATCCCCACAAACATCGCCAAAAGTCCGAGGTCTTTTGTCGCGGAATGAAGGGTCTTTTGAACGAACGCGATAATGACCGTATATACGGCACCCAACGCCGACCAGAGGACAAACATAATGCTTGCGACAAAACGGATCTCCTTGTTTTTCGCACAATAGACGATGCCTTCACGGATCTCCTGGATCACCGCCTTCTCGGTCACGGACTGTTTAAAAACTTCGACGATCTCTTTCCCGACTTTCGTAATATTCATACGCACATTCTTTTTGGCGATCAAAAAGATGAACGTTCCCGAGATCAAAAAACTCAACGAATTAAGATAAAACCCGCTTTTGGCTCCGACCCATTCGATGATGCACCCGCTAATGCCAAACCCAAGGACAGAGGCGATCATCCCCGTTGTATTAACTAAAGAATTCGCGATCAAAAGGTCTTTCTTATCGACAATATCGGGAATAATGGCAAGTTTTGCGGGGACAAAGAACCTTCCGATACAGAAGATAAGGAAAATGACCGCATATACCGGCGAGAGATTCTTGGAATAGAATAAAAATAGCGGGATGGTCAAGACCAAAGCGGAGCGCAGGAAATCGCAGGCATACATCGTGCGGCGCCTGTCCCAGCGGTCAACATAGACACCCGCGATCGGGCCGATCAAAAAAACGGGGATGATCGTAAACGAAAGGATCTTGGCAATTTCAAGCGCTGAACCGGGGGACCGGGAATACACAAAGGCGATGAGCGCCATTTGATCAAGCCGATCGCCAAGCTGAGAAATGATTTGGCCTCCCCAGAGGAAGAAAAAATTGCGGTTATTAAGGACTTCTCTGAACTTGGACATACCAATATGGTGCGAATCTCCCGTGAAAAATGAAAAAGCCGATGAGAGGGATCGAACCTCCGACCCGCGCTTTACGAAAGCGCTGCTCTACCAGCTGAGCTACATCGGCATATCAAAAAAAGAGAACATGCAAAACGCGTATGATCTATCTCGGGAAACCTGATATGATGAAGGCATGCCAACACAGGGTGCGTGCGGCTAAGAGCGCTCATCCATTATAGCAATTTTTTTCCATTAGTCAACGAAATGAACACCCTCAAAAAACATTTCTTCGCCTCAGAATACCCCTTTCCCAAAAGGGATCGTATCGATATAAAGCAAAAAAATATTGACGAGATCCTGAGTATTGCTATAATTCAATGTGGAAGAAGCATTTACATGTAGCAAGGAGACGCGTATCAAAAGGCATCATGACCGTAAAGCACAGAAATAGGCACAACCAAACGCTTTACGGTTTTTTGTTTTTTGCCCCGTTTCTCCGATCGGTACTCGCAGGCACTGGAAATATGTGAAGGGGGTGAAATAGGTAGAAATGGCAAAAGGTAAAGTAAAGTGGTTCAGCAACCAAAAAGGTTACGGTTTCATTACGCGTGAAGATGGCAAGGACGTATTTGTTCATTACAGCGCAATCACAGGCGAAGGATATAAAACCTTGGAAGAAGGCCAGGAAGTAAGTTTCGAAGTAACGCAGGGCCCCAAAGGTGAGCAGGCTACCGATGTAGTCAAAGCGTAATATCCGCACATAAACTCCCCCCTGCTTTCAAGATAGCATACGCATTTTGAAAAGGGGGGAGTATTTTTCTTATTCTTATATGAGACTACCTCAACGATTGGCACGTATCATCGACTCTTTTTTCGGACTTCCTCTGCCGGGCTCTTGCCTCAAGAAACTCAAACGGTACGTGCCTCCGACACTCTTAGCCTGCGTGCGCAATACACTGCAAAAGATCCGCATTCATAAAACGGTCACCGCTTTGTTAGGGCCTCAATATACCGTTAATCCCGGGCTTATCGAGATCGACGTTACCTACGGCTGTTTTCGCTCATGTCAATACTGCAACAGATTCATTGATATTGCCCCCTCATCTGTTGAAATTGCACCGGAACAGATCAAAAAGTTTATCTCCGAAAGCATACGAACAAACCGAAGATGGAAGCGCATATTCCTGAGCGGCGGAGAACCGGTGCTCCACCCGAGCATTCACGAGATCGTTGATCTCGTTCTTGCGTATAAAAAATTGAGCCCCTCAACGGAAATAAGCCTCCTCACAAGCAAAACAAAAGAATTCATCGTGCAACGTTTGCCCTGGCTGCCGCCTGAAGTCAGTATCATTGAATCACAAAAAGACACTCATCCCTATACGCATTATCCCATTACGGTTGCTCTCAGCGATTATCCCCAATATGCGAATGCGGATTTTATCAATGCCTGCGTAGTCCCCCAAAATTGCGGCATAGGATTCAATGCCTTTGGCTTTTATCCCTGCACAACTGCTGCGGCCATAGATAGGATATTCGGGTTCAATAAAGGAAAGAAGGAGCTTCCGCCTGAGGAGTATACATTCCTTGATGAACTGAGCTGTTTTTGCCGCTTATGCGGTTTTTTCAACAGAAGCCTGAACCTCAAAGACTCCGTATCGCCGCAATGGCAAAAAGCATTGCAACGGTACAAGGAACACCCCCCTTCTCTTACGCAATATTGATACATCAAAA
>CAZJJL010000158.1:0-3694 GCA_964546325.1 uncultured Planctomycetales bacterium
ACGTACGCCGCAATGCTCACAGGGTTGTTTATTATCTTTATACACTCCCCAGCATCGTTTCCCGATAACATCGGAGCCGAAGACCGAAACGAATTTTTCGTTCATATACAAAATCGTCCCCTGGGGATCAACGATATCCATGCCGATAGGAAGAAGCCGCAGGATCGTCTCATTGAAATCGCTTGCCTTTTTAAGCTCATCCTCAATATGTTTTCGCTCAGTGATATCCTCGGAAACTTTAATATATCCGATCAATTCCCTTTTATCGTTACGTAGAGGGGAAATCCGCGCTGCTTCCCAATACAATCGCCCGTCTTTACGCCTGTTATGAAAAGTCCCTTCCCACGTGGCACCGGAAGAAATCGCCTGGTTGAGCTTGACATAAAAAAGATCGTCCTGTTGCCCTGATTTTAAGAGTTGCGGCGTTTTGCCGACCACTTCTTCTCGGCTATATCCGGTAACCAGGGAGAATTTCGGATTCACATATTGGATGCGGCGGGCGACATCGACGATCACGACAATGCTCGGGCTCTGCTCAACTGCTTCATAGAGCTGAATGAATTTCTCCTCGGCATTTTTGCGCTCCGTGATATCGGTGATCAAACCGTCGGCGCACATATTGCCGTCCTTCAAATAGGTATTCACCGAACGACTATGCAGCCACACCATCGCCCCGTCAGGTTTACGGATGCGATATTCGATATCAAGTTTCTGATTATCGCGAAAAAGCGCCTCATATGCTTGGCGAGCGCGCTCAGCGTCATCGGAAAAAATGCACCCGAACCACGAATCTATGCGCGCATACATTTCTTTCTGCGTATAACCGGTGACAAGTCGTATATTATCGCTGACAAAAACCACTCTTCCTTGGCGATCGATCGTCCAGATGACATCGGGAATATTATCGATGAGTGACCGGTACTTCTCATCGTTCGCCAACAGCTTATTCTCAGCGACCGTACGTTGTAAAAGCTCGCTCTGCAATTTCGCGTTGAACGCATGAAGATCGCCTGTCCTCTCGGCAACAAGCTCATCGATCTTTTGCGATTTCCCTAATAGTGACAATAGAAACAAGATCACCGACATTGTCACCAGCATGCCGCCCGCTAAAACAACGGCCGGGAATTGCCGATCGGCCATTACGGAAAAACCGGCATGGTTGTTTTTATAGGCGACTTCCAAAGCAAGGTAATACGCCAAACCGGTACAAACCATACCCGCCACAGCAACCGCAATGGTAAGTACATATCTTTTAGTCGAGAAATTCTGTTGTGTGCCGGCCAAAAATAAAAAAGCGGCGCACCTCAAAAGTGGCCGCTTTTCTCCGTTTATAATTCGGTCATGTACTCATTCTCCCGCGTAAAACAATGAAAGAGAACAATACTTATCCTAAATTCGGTTTTCTTCCCTTATTTGCTTTTTTTGAACGCCAATTAAGTTTGCCTCTGCGTTTACGTTTTCCCATATTCTTTTCCTTTCAATACGATACGACTTTTTTAATGCAAGTCGTGAATCTGCACAACTCGTCAGATCTCATCGTGCTGCTTGTGTTTAATACTTGTAATAATTTGCCGGTATTGTTTGAGAAATATACCGCACTGCTTCAATGATACAAATACGTATCGCTTTCTCCATAGGAGTATTGGCATATCCGGAAAGCCCTGCCCCAAGCCCCCAACTCCCCATAAATCCGCCCATAATCCCTCCGGCGATATCGTTGGCTTGCCCTTGAACACGCGTTGAGGCCAAGACTTCGGACGTTGAAGCGTCAACAATGCGAATATCGAGGGCCATATGCGCTTTATTCAAACTTGCTCCTAACAGTCCACCCAGGATGCCGCTTCCGATACCCCCTCCGCCGCCGATACCGGCACTTCCACCGGAAGCTTCCGGTTCAAATTCCGTAACTGCCGCGGTAATGATCAAATCCGCTGTTTTGATTTTGCCTCGCTGCGGCCCGCTTCCCTGTTGCGCCGCACCGGAAGCAGCGAGTTCCTGCTCCTGCATGACCGCGCTCAAGGCTTGGCGCTCAAGCACTGAGAAACGACTGCTATTCAAAAGTGCGGTTACCAGCATTTCACGAAGCCCTGAGCCGATTTCACCTCGCGCCTTGGCAGCCTTTACGTCAAAATACGGCGGCAATGGCGTTGCTCCGGCGGTATTATCAACCTGTGCTGTTGGCTGCATTAACGATGCGCATCCGGTCAATCCCAAAAGAACAACACACATAATCGCAAACAAAGGTACCCGTTTCATCTTATTTACTCCTTGTTTTTTGAAGCGCTTCAATAATTTTGACACCGGCTTCATCAGCAGCTTGCTGCAACGCTTCCCTTCCTCCTGAAATAACATCCATATGCGCGGAATTACCCGCGGCATTCAGATACGCAAGAACTGCGCCATCAGGAACAGCTATCAGTTTTACCGTGATATTGGCAAAACAGGAAATCATTCGGGAAGAAGGCACCGCCGCTCCCGAAGAAGCAATTGCTTTTCCGGTAATCACATAATCGGCTTTCGCTAACCGGGCCAATTTAACCGACGTATCAGCCGAAATATCAACCAAACGGAAAGCTGGATCAGTCTTTACGATACCCGAAAGAACCGATGGCTCCAAAACTATATATCCTGCTTCGGTCAGTTTTCCTGCCAATTCGGCTTCCGTAACGGATAGATCAACCGAGCTCGCCCACCAGGCAGTCTTCGGGCCGCTGATATTCTGTTCGGCTATCAAAAGAATGACCTTTTTTGCGGGAACCTTTGCTTCCTGAGCAAACGCATTATGCACCAACAAACCGCTTAGTAAGGCTACCGCTAAAAAGAGCTTTCTCATGTTTTCCTCCTCAGCATAAACGTATGCTTATTCTAGTACACAAGAATAGTAAAGTCAAGCGGGTTGCTGATGAAAAAGCATACGCACGCAAGAACACGCCCCCCTCAAAAACTACCCCTTTTTGATCTTTCTCATCGATTAACTTCGGCGGGTATAAGCACCAACGCTACATTAAACTATTTGCTTCAAGGTATTGAGGCTGCGTATGATACGATACGGCTTTTGAGCGCGAAGCTCCGCAAGAGAGCTTGAACCGCCACTGACGAGCACCATCGTAACACCTGCCGCCCGCGCGGTTTGAGCGTCAATAGCCATATCTCCCACAAAAACCGTCTCTTGGGGGGAGACCTTAAGCTTCTTCATGATCGTACACAATATTTCCGGATGCGGTTTCCCTATCTTCAAAGCATCGCCGCAAAGGACATAGTTAAAATACGAACGAATCCTCAAGTGCCGCAAAAGTATACGAGAAAATCGAGTCGGCCTGTTGCTTGCCACCGCCAAACGGTATTTCTTTCGAACAAGGTATTGCAGAATTTCTCTTGCTCCCGGGAGCAATCGCGCGCTCCGTTTCAATGCGCACGCATGATGCCTACGGTAATACCTCAACATCGCATCGCTATCTTTTTCGGATATAAAACTCTCTAATAACTTCCGATCCCCTCTGCCGACTGCTTTGCGGATCACCCCTGCTTTTTGGCGGGGATAGCCAAATGCACTCAACGTCGCATTAACGCTTTCCGTAATCGCAGGATATGCGTCAACCAAAGTTCCGTCAAGATCAAAAACTACGAGTTTAATGGAAAGAAGTTTAGAGAGTATCATCATTGGAGCATTGACTTCTACTTTTTGCATGACTTG
>CAZJJL010000158.1:3704-4023 GCA_964546325.1 uncultured Planctomycetales bacterium
TACGCGCTGACCTAACCGCAACACCGTCATGCATTTATTGAAACGCTAGAAATAAAAAGGCAGGGAGTATTTTCCCTGCCTTTACGTTATGTGCTACCGAAAAGTCGCTATTTTGTCGTATTTTCCATATCTACAGGCGGCTCTATAGGCATGGGTGATTCATCCGGCAAAGGCGCTGCTTCCGGCGCAACGTGCGGCATTTCAGGAGCCCCCTCTACAACATCCGCAGGAGAGGCATCTTTCGGTGCTTCAGTCATAGATGCGTCAGCAGGCGCTTCAGAAACAGGCATGACTTCCGGTTTTTCAACACTGATATTCT
>CAZJJL010000159.1:0-1773 GCA_964546325.1 uncultured Planctomycetales bacterium
CTAATCCCCGGCTTTGTCTTGCGGGCGGATGTGCGTTAAATAGTTTGGCGAACGGAAAGATATTCGATGCGACGGCGTTTCGCGACGTCTATATTCAGCCGAATGCTTCGGATGGCGGCGGGAGCCTGGGAGCGGCGTATTATGTTTGGCACCAGCATTTAGGAAAAAGAAGGTCTTTTGTAATGAGAAATTCGTATTGGGGCCCCTCGTTCAGTACGTCGCTGTTACAAGGGGCGATTGACCGGTATGCGTCTGCTTTAAAGGAACGGTCATGCCATATCGAAGAGATCAATGATCAGAACGTATTGTGCCGCAAGGTCGCCGCGTCCATCGCAAACGGTAATATAGTCGGTTGGTTCCAGGGGCGGATGGAATGGGGCCCGCGGGCATTGGGTAATCGCAGTATATTGGTCGATCCCCGCCGTAAAGAGATGAAAGAAGTGCTTAATAGCCGCATTAAACGACGGGAGTGGTTCCGGCCGTTCGCGCCGTCAATTTTGCATGAGCGTACCGGGGAGTATTTCGAAAAAGATTATCCCGATCCGTTCATGTTAAAGGTGTATATGGTCCGTAAGGAAAAACAGGCAAGCATACCCGCGGTTGTTCATGTTGACGGGACCGGCAGGCTTCAAACCGTATCTCGCCATGAGAATGCGCTGTATTGGCAATTGCTGTATGAATTCGAACAATTAACGGGAGTACCCGTTTTGTTGAACACGTCATTTAACGAGA
Source organism: uncultured Planctomycetales bacterium (assembly GCA_964546325.1). Taxonomy (GTDB): domain Bacteria; phylum Omnitrophota; class Gorgyraeia; order Gygaellales; family Profunditerraquicolaceae; genus DAONEO01. The sequence continues at coordinate 733 of CAZJJL010000159.1, forward strand.
ACGAGCCGATTGTTTGTCAGCCGGAAGAAGCGTTGGAATGTTTCTTGCGCTCACGCATGGATGTGCTTGTGCTGGGCACGTATATCATTTCCCGGGGTAACAAGGAAGATGCCTCTGTATGAACGTTACGTTTATTGATCCGCCGAATGTCTTAGGTAAACAGAATTTTGAAAGGGTTTTTGGCTGCACATTTAGCCTGTATCCGATCCCGAATATTTTTGTCCTTACCCATGCGGCGGTGTTGCGGCAGGATGGTTTTGGCGTTGCGTATGTCGATATGGCGAATGAAAAATTGCGGAAGCCTTCCGAGTTTTTTGCCCGCGATACCAGCGACGTATATTGTATCTATGCCATAAACCTATCGAGAGAATCAGATGTTGCGGTGAGGCATCTGATCCGTACGGAGCGCCCGGGGATCCCCGTAATCTTTTTGGGCCCTGCGCCGACCCTTGCGCCTCAGGATTTCGTAAGCGATGATTCTCTAGTGGTGCGCGGCGAATCGGAATATTCGCTCCTCGATTGTGTGCGTTGTTTGCGGGACGGCCGCTCGCTTCATGACGTGCGGGGCGTTTCTTTCCAGGATAAAGGATCGATGCGGGAGAATCCGGCGCGCGACTTGATAGAGAACATTGATGAGCTTCCGTTCCCCGCCAGGGACCTTTTGAAGGGTTCGTTGTATTATAATCCCAAGCTTGGTTCGACGCCGTTTACTGCGGTGCAAACGTCCCGGAATTGTTCGCATCGCTGTAGTTTTTGTGTGCCTAACTCGTTTAACTTCGCCCGTGAACTTGAATTCAAGCGTTTCCATGAGGGCGTTAAGCCTCCGGTGCGTATGCGCTCGGCAAAAAACGTCGTCGATGAATTCCGTTTGTTACAGGCCCAAGGATATAAGGCCGTAAGTATTATTGATGATCAGTTCCTTTGGGATGAGCTTCGGACCAGGGAGATATGCGAAGGGATCAAAGGATTAGGTATTCGCTGGGGGTGTTTGGCGCGCGCTGACCGTATAACCGCCCAGACCGCAACTAGAATTGCAACTGC
>CAZJJL010000159.1:1783-4007 GCA_964546325.1 uncultured Planctomycetales bacterium
TGCTATGAAGGAAGCCGGTTGTGTGTATATTGATCTCGGGGTGGAATCGTTCTGCCAGGATGTCCTCAACGACGTTCAGAAAGATCTTGATGTGCAGAGGGTCTATGCGGCGATCGATATATTAAAACGCGCCAAGATATTGGTTAAGATCAATCTTATTTTGGGAGTTTCCCCGTTGCAAACAAAAGATATCATCAGGGAAGATATCCGCAAAGCTATGCGTCTTGATGTCGATGCGGTTATGTTTTCGTTGGCGACTCCTTTCCCCGGCACTGATTTTTACCGGCGTGCCCAGGAAAATCATTGGTTCAGTCAGGGGGGATACCGTGCGCAAAGCGTGCAAAATCGTTCGATCATCAGTTATCCCGGCCTTTCCGACTCAGCATTGAATGCGCTTGTCCGTCAGGCAAACGCGTCATTCTATTTTAATCCGCGCTTCATCATAAAGAATATCCCGAGGCTTTTGAACCCGCGCAATTTTTTCAGGGCTCTTGTCGCGCTGCGAAGGAAATTTCTTTGATCTTTCGGTGAGATGAGCGGAGTGTTGACAGAGGCGTATGCCAAAGAAAGCATTTTAAGAACAGGATAGTTTTTTCATGAAGCTTTTATTTTTGACGACTCGGTTGCCGTATCCGCCGTGCGGAGGAGAACGCGTGCGGCCGTATTATTTTTTAAAATATCTCCCTCGGGATTGGAATATCACTCTTTTGAGCTTTGTGGAGCATGATTCTGAGAGCAATGTTTTGAGCGAATATCGGCAGGATAATGTGCGCATCCGAACGGTGCGTTTATCGAGGTTTGAGTCGTATAGTAAGAGCGCGTTGAGTTTGTTTGGCAAAGATCCGTTGCAAGTGGCATACTATTCTTCAGGGAGGATGGCGCGGTTCGTGCAAGAGGAGTTGCGCAGCGGCTCATACGATTGCGCCTTTGCTCATTTATTGCGCATGGGGCATTATCTCAAGGAGTTTGCGTCGGTTCCTAAAATTCTTGACCTCTCTGATGCATTGACGCTGCGGTATGCGCTTTCATCGCCCTTACAGCCGCCGTTGCATAAGTTTATTGAGGGTCTTGAGTCACGGCGTCTTGCACGGTATGAACCTTGGATCGCGCGGCAGTTTGATCGCGCCCTTGTCGCTTCACGTATTGATAAGCGCTATCTCGAGGAAAGACTTGGGGTTAAGGAGCTCGAGGTGGTTGAAAATGGGGTCGATCTTCTTGACCTGGAGGAGCGCCCTGTACGCATGAATTCGAAAAAAATCGTTTTTTTTGGGAATATGCGCACGTTCCATAATGCCGATGCGGCGCGGTATTTTTATACTACGATCTTTCCGGTAGTCCGCCGCAGTGTTCCGGATGCCCAATTTTTTATTGTAGGGGCTTCGATCCCCGGTTTTTTAAGAGCCTTTGGGCGGGATACCTCGGTGCATATTGTATCCGATGTCGATAGTATTCGTCCGCATGTTGAAGATGCCTGTGTTTCGGTCGCTCCCATGCGGGTGGCTGTGGGGATCCAAAATAAGATCCTTCAATCCATGGCGTATCGCGTGGCGGTAGTAACCACGGGTATAGGTTTAGGCGGGATTCGTGCCCGTTCAGGAGAACAGCTTTTGGTTGCCGATGAACCTGTTGATTTTGCCGCCGGCGTCATTCGGTGTCTTCAGGATCAGCCATATCGGATGAGTTTGGTTGAAGCCGCCTATCGCCTTGTTCGGGATGAGTATGCCTGGCCTACAATTACGAGAGGCATCGAAAAATTGATTGAAAGCGTTTTGCTTAAAAAACATGTCTAGAGGATATTTTTTAAAAAGACCGTTTGATTTTACTCTTGCACTTATGGGGTTTTTTTTCAGTTTTCCCCTTTGGGTGTTGATTTCCTATGCTATATGGCTGCATGATTTCGGGCCGGTTTTCTTTACGCAGGAGCGGGTAGGGTTTTGCGGTAGGATATTTATGGGCTACAAATTCCGCTCCATGAAGCCTGATGCCGAGTGCCAAACAGGCCCCATACAGGCGCGTGAGAATGACGAGCGGATCACGGGGGTGGGAAGATTATTGCGCAGGACTGCCCTTGATGAGTTGCCGCAATTGTTGAATATTCTCAAGGGCGATATGTCATTTGTGGGGCCTCGTCCCCTTCGTCCCTCGGAGATTGAGGTGGGGAAGACCGATGCCGAATCGTTGGGGGATATCCATTTGGGAGCGTTGCGATCGTCCATAATGCCCG
>CAZJJL010000160.1:0-3991 GCA_964546325.1 uncultured Planctomycetales bacterium
AACGCCATGGTTATTATAATGTTATGAGGAAACATAGGAAGAGAGAGCGTTAGCAAACCTACAAGGAGGTGCGGATGAGTACGTGGAAACTAGTTCTGATTGAACCAGCCAAGTCTGTGCTCGCAGAAATCAGTAAGTTCCTGGTAAATGCTTTGTTAGTAATACTCATTCTTATCGTGGGATGGGTAATAGCGAAGCTTGTCAGGTCAGTAGTTACGAAAGTTTTGCGTGCTGCCAAGCTGGACGACCTTTCTGACAAGATCGAGCTTGATGCTGTCTTGGATAAGGGAGGAATAAAGTATTCGTTATCAGAGCTTCTCGGAGTCATCTGTTACTGGCTAGCTCTCTTGGTTACGTTCGTAGTCGCCGTTAATGCTATCGGGCTTACGGTTGCTGCGGATCTTTTGAATAAGATCGTATTGTATGTTCCGAACGTCATTGCAGCGATATTTATTGTTATCTTAGGTATGTTCGTTTCAACCGTACTTAAGAATATCGTTCAAACTGCGGCCAATAACGCCGGTGTCAGTCAGGTTGCGTTATTGACAAAGATAACAGAAGTTGTTGTTATTGCATTTGCTTTTATCACGGCACTTAAGCAATTACGTGTAGACACGCAAATTGTTGAGTGGACGATGTATATTGTGTTAGGTTCATCCGGTCTTGCGTTAGCTCTTGCTTTTGGCCTTGGATGCAAGGATATAGCGGCAAAAGCTACTGCGGAGTTCTTGGATAAAATAAAAAAGAAGTAATTGTGAGCAATGCAAAACCCCCTGTTTACCAAAGCAGGGGGTTTTTTTATACGTTTAGGGCAGGTAGGAGCTGCTGACGATTTCACGTTAAGAAACATTGCGCTCTCACGCCGGTATTATTTCGTTATGATAAAGCGAATTCTTTATTGTGTGCCTATTGCAATGGTTTGGCTCAATCGCTGGATTCGGGCCGAGAAAGAAAGATTATTGCTGCGGTTTTTTTATAAAGGACCGATCCGTAGCGTAAAGATCATCGTTGCCCATTTTGACGGATATCCTTTGTATCGGGAGAAAGAGGTGTTTACCAGCCGGATATCCTGCGGAATAGGCCGGTTATTCGACAGGATGCTGCAATTCCGCGCGGGTGTCCCGTACGAAGTTATCCTCGTAGTTAATCTTCATAACGGAGCAGACCGTCTTCAAAAACAAGAATACTATCGGCAGATACAAAAGAAGTATACTTTTATTGAAAAAGTCATTCTGAGGGGCAATTCCGGCTTTGATTACGGCGGTTACAACGATGGGTTCCGATATCTCAAGGAATCGGGATTTTGCGGGGATGTTGTTTTCATGAATTCCAGTGTTCGCGGGCCATATTGCCATGCCTGGCTTTTATCCTACCAGTATTTATTGTATAGTGCCAAGAACATCGGTTTATGCGGGATATCGATGAATTCTCATGCAACGCATTTGCCTCTTGAGAAACAGAGCTTTGCGCCTCATGTTCAAGGGTTCTTTTTATACACGACAATGGGTATTGCGCGGGAAGTTTACGGTGATTCTTTGCCGGGAGCCGATACCCCTATGGGTGATAAGGAGAGGAACATTACCGAAGGCGAGCTTGGTTTCAGCAGTAAAATGCTTGAAAAGGGTTTCGGCATCCGTTGTAAGTTATTCAGGGATTTCATATATTATCAGGGCGGTACATGGGATATTCCCGAGGGCGATCATCGCTATAATGAGCTTTACCAGCAGTTCGCCAATAAACTTTGATCCTTAAGCGGGGTTTTCTGAGAAGTCGTTGTTTTATAAGGTGTGGCCTTATATACTTTAACATAAAGTAGCATCTGGGGGAAGAATGACGATAAAACACAAGATCGGTAAATGTATCTTTCCGTTCATTCCGATACATCGCCGCGTTTTTAATATGGTTCGATCTGAGTTGAATGCTTTTGGTATCCGTTTAAAATACGTCCTGTATCCTTCCTATGTGATGCGGTTGTTGCGGCTGCGCACTATGAAACATATCTCTCTTAACGTCGGGTGCGGAGGCCGCTGTTTTGCGGGCTGGGTCAATACGGATATACGCCCATTAAAGAGTAAAGAGTTTTTTATGCAGCTTGATATCCGCAGGAAACTGCCTTTTCAGGATCGTTCCGTAAAGCGTATTTTTGCCGAGCATGTAATTGAACATATCGATATCACGTATGATATACCAAAGACCCTGGCGGAATTTTATAGGGTCCTTGAGCACGGAGGGACATTGCGTATTTCTGTTCCTGATACGCAACGTTTTCTTCAGGCGTATGTGTATAATGACCTGACGCGCTGGCGGGAACTTGGGTGGAATGTCGATAGGCTTCAGGAGCATATTTATACGCAAATGCATGTGCTTAACCTGGTTTTTCAACAATCAGGGGATCATCTGTTCGCGTATGATTTTGAGACGTTAAGCATTGTTTTAAAAAAAGCCGGTTTTAAAACCGTGTTACGCAGTCAGTTTAATGAGTCCACAGATGAACAGTTGCGGGTAGATTGCGATGTTCACCAGCTCTATTCTCTTTATGTGGAAGCGCTCAAAGAGTAAGCCTTCGTTTTCCTGGCTTCGTGAGAGTATGATGTCAGGTTAGGTTTTAAGAAGTAATTTTTCAATAGGAGCATTGCTCATACAGGCGTGATTTTGCCTGTTTTTTGTTTCATGGGCATTGATAATATGCTAAGATAGAAGACAGAAAGCGGCATCTTCCGTCTGTTCCCAGCAGGTAAAAGGCTTAAAACGCATGAAAAAAAAGATAAAAGAAGAGTTCTTATTACTGGTGAGTGTCATTAAATGGATATTGCTTGCTACGATCATCGGTATTATCGTCGGTATTTCTACCGCTGTTTTTTTAAAGACCCTCACGATAAGCATTGCCGGGGTTCATACGATACAGTATTATTTTCTCCTTATCCCGGTCGCTTTTTTCATAAGTGCTTTGGTCATAAAATACCTTGCTCCTGAGGCAGAAGGGCATGGTACCGAAAAAGTCATTGAGGCGGTGCACAAGCGTTTTGGCGCTATCAATCCCGCCGTAGTTCCCGTTAAATTAGTAACTACTGTTATAACTATCGCTTCCGGAGGTTCAGCGGGAAAGGAGGGGCCGTGCGCACAAATTGGCGCAGGCTTAGCCTCGCTTTTTGCCAATATCTTCAGGTTCGATAATTTTGACCGCAGGAAATTAGTCATTTGCGGTATCAGCGCCGGCTTCGCTTCGGTTTTCGGAACGCCTATAGCAGGGGCAATTTTCGGTGTTGAAGTACTTTTTGTGGGTGGTATCTTATACGATGTCCTTTTACCGTCGTTTATTGCCGGTATCGTAAGCTATCATGTTACGTCTTTATTCGGCATTAAATACCTTTATCATATGTTTAACTTCGTGCCTGTTTTTACGCACTTGTTCTTTCTTAAAGTTATCGCGGCGGGTATTTTCTTTGGCTTTTGCTCGTTTATCTTAATTGAAATACTCAGCTTGGGAAAAAAGATCGGGGGAAAAATACGGGTATGGGCACCGTTTAAAAGCCTTTTGGGAGGTATTCTCCTTATTGGCTTGGGGCTTGACACTATTGAGAAATGCTTGAATGGAGAACGAATGCCTTGGTATGCGTTTCTTATAAAAAGCCTCGCTACAAGCCTTACGCTTAACTTTGGGGGCAGCGGCGGTATCGTTACTCCGATTTTCTTTGTCGGGAGTGCGTCGGGGAATATATTTGCGCAGATCTTTAATCTTGATGTGGCGACTTTCTCTGCGCTTGGACTCGTTGCTCTCTTAGCGGGTGCTGCCAATACTCCTATTGCGGCAAGTATCATGGCTATTGAACTATTCGGGCCCAAAATAGCGCCGTATGCCGCGGTAGCCTGCGTTCTTAGTTTCCTTATGACGGGTTATCGGAGCGTGTATCCTTCGCAGGTTTTATCGTTTAAGAAATCGAAATTTATCGAAGCGGATACGGGAAAAGAAATGCAGGATGTCAAACTCCGT
>CAZJJL010000161.1:0-3951 GCA_964546325.1 uncultured Planctomycetales bacterium
TCCCCGCAACATCAAACAAAGCTACGGCGACGATCCATAGTATATCTTTGGCCAGAAGGAAAAAGAACGAAAATCCGACATATACAACCAAAAACGCCGGCACAGAGTACACAAACGGTACCGCACGCAGCCAGCCAATAGCGGAACTCAAATCGGGCTTCAACAAAAACCCCAAAAGCGAAAAACCGATGATGAGAAAAATAAGAATCAAAAAACGGTTTTTGTTGCGATCAACCATACGTGTATTATAGCGAAATTGGGATTAATTACAATAATTCAAAAAAAGAATGTTAGCCATGATCAATACTCTATGGCTGATTTCTCGCCAAAAGCTTGCGCGCAATAGTATTCTTTACATGGGCCTCTCGGTTGACCGCTCTGCGTACGCAGCCGTTTCAAACATCAATCATCGTATGGCCTACGAGCTATGAACAATCGGCTTCAGGTCGCGGGAAAAACTACTTATCATACGTGGAGTAATAATACGGAGTGTGGGCAAGGAACTCGGCAGCGCAGGTATCAACAAGTTTAAAGTCAGGGGTTATGTGGAACGATTTACGCAGCGCATACACCTCTTCCTCCTTCATACCAAGGATCGAGGCAAGTTGCCGGTCGCTAAAACCGTATTCTTTTGCCATACGCAAAAGCTCGGGTGTCAACGCCGCTTTATGTCGCACCAATTCGCGTTCGCAATCAATGATCTCCTGTATATTATGCAAAAACCAGATGTCGATATTCGTCATCTGATGAATCTTTTCAATGCTTATGCCCGCCCGAAGAGCATCGCCGATATAAAACAACCGCTCGGCATTTGCGACGCGCAACTTCTGGTGGATCGTATCAAGCAACCCGTTATCCGCTTTTATGGCCGCAAGGTTCTTAAAACAAACGCTCTCAAGCCCGTATTTCTTGATCTCAAGAGACCGGAGCCCCTTTTGGAGCGCTTCTTTAAAGGTGCGGCCGATGGACATAGCTTCTCCCACTGATTTCATGGAAACCGTCAAGGTCGGATCAGCCGAAGGGAACTTCTCAAAGGTAAAACGCGGGATCTTAACCACACAATAATCGATTGAGGGCTCAAAGCAAGCAGGCGTTTCCTTGGTAATATCGTTGGGAATCTCATCGAGCGTAAACCCTACCGCGAGTTTTGCCGCGATCTTGGCGATAGGAAAACCGGTTGCTTTCGACGCTAATGCGGAACTTCGGGAAACGCGCGGATTCATTTCAATAACCACCATGCGGCCGTCTCGAGGATTAACGCCGAACTGGATATTAGAACCTCCCGTCTCAACTCCGATCTCGCGGATACAGGCAATTGCGGCATCGCGCATCTTCTGATATTCCTGGTCGGTCAAAGTCTGCGCGGGCGCAACGGTAATGCTATCTCCGGTATGGATTCCCATCGGATCAAAATTCTCGATCGAACAAATGACTACAACGTTATCCTTAAGATCACGCATAACCTCAAGTTCATACTCTTTCCACCCAACGACCGATTCCTCTATCAGGATCTCGCTGATCATGCTTGATTCAAGACCGCGTTTAGCAAGAGCCTTGAACTCTTCGATATTATACGCCATGCTCCCGCCGGTTCCGCCTAACGTAAAACTCGGACGGATAATAAGCGGAAACCCGATCTTTTCCGCGATGGAACAAGCCTGCGCAAGCGTATACGCCTGGCCGCTTTTCGGAAGATCAAGTCCGATCTTCTGCATCGCTTCTTTGAATAATTTCCGGTCTTCGCCTTTTTTGATCGCTTTTATATTGGCACCGATCGTTTCGACATTGAATTTCTTTAATACGCCCATCTCATGCAACGCAACGGCTGTATTTAACGCGGTCTGTCCGCCTAAGGTCGGTAAAAGGGCATCGGGACGCTCCCGTTCGATAATCTTAGCGACAACATCGGGGGTAATAGGCTCAATATAGGTTTTATCGGCCATCTGCGGATCAGTCATAATAGTAGCCGGATTCGAATTCACTAAAACAACGTGATACCCTTCCTGACGAAGCACTTTACATGCCTGTGTCCCGGAATAATCGAATTCGCACGCCTGGCCGATTACGATCGGCCCCGCGCCGATGATCATGATCTTATGGATATCTTTTCTTTTGGGCATAGTAGTTGTAATACTATTGTCTTTGGTCAATAAACTAGCGCAAAAACTTTCGTCTCTTAAACAATCTAGGCTTACGCTACCGTCAATCGACTATTGGCTCTAGACTATTTACTTTCTTCTCTTGCGCTGCGACATTAAATCAACAAAATCCTGGAACAGATACGCTGCATCATGCGGCCCGGGGGCTGCTTCCGGATGGAATTGCATGGAGAATATCGGAAGTTTTTTATGCCTGATGCCTTCAAGCGTATTATCGTTGAGATTGACGTGCGTAATCTCGATATCTTTTTTATTCAATGAATCAATATCAACGCAAAATCCGTGATTCTGCACGGTGATCGCGACTTTACCGGTCTTAAGGTCCTTTACCGGATGATTGCCTCCGTGATGGCCGAATTTCAATTTAAAAGTCTTACCGCCGAATGCCTGACCCAACATTTGCTGTCCCAAACAAATCCCGAAAATGGGCAGTTTCTCAAGCAGTTTTTTTACGGTGGAAACCACGTATCCGACCGCAGCAGGATCTCCGGGACCGTTGGAGAGCATCAAACCATCCGGCTTAAGCGCAAGGATATCCTCTGCCGAAGTGGCGGCAGGCACTACCTGCACTTTACAACCATGGGACGCTAAAAGACGCAGCGTATTATATTTAATGCCGCAATCAAGCACCACCACGGTATATGTACCCTCTGTATTCCATGTGTACGCATCAGGAACAACGACTTCTTTAACTAAATCACGTCCCACAAGACTGGGAACTTTTTGAGCCTTACGAAGCAGACTTTTCTCATCCAAATCAACCGTGGAAATAATGCCGTTTAAAGCGCCCTGTTCTCGCAGCCGAAGCGTTAAAGAACGGGTATCGACGCCTTCGATGCCGATAATATTATTCTCTTCAAGGTAATCGCCAAGGGACTGCTTTGCCCGCCAGTTGCTGACAACTTTACTGTATTCTTTGACAACAAATCCTTCTACAAACGGCCGATATGACTCCACATCTTCATCGTTAACTCCGTAGTTGCCGATCAAAGGATACGTCATCGTAACGATCTGCCCCTTGTAAGAGGGATCGGTAATGATCTCCTGATACCCGGTCATACTCGTGTTAAAAACAACTTCCCCGCTGGTTTCGCCGGCTGCGCCGAACGACTTTCCCCGGTATATTGAACCATCTTCTAAAACCAAAAGTGCCTGCATTTAACGTTTGACCTTCAGAGTGGCAGCGATAAAACCTTTGAACAACGGATGGGCACGGTCCGGCTTCGATTTAAACTCCGGATGGAATTGCACCGCTACAAAGAAAGGATGTTCCTTTAATTCAACGATCTCGACAAGATCATTTTTAAGATAAATACCGGAAAAAACCATGCCTTTTTCTTCCAGGTTCTTTCGATAGGCATTATTGAATTCATAGCGGTGCCGATGACGCTCGGAAATAAGCTCTTTTTTATAGAGGGAGAATGCTTTCGTTCCCCTCTGTATCTTGCAGGGATATGCGCCTAACCGCATAGTCCCTCCCATATCCTTAACAGCATGCTGCTCTTCAAGCAAAGAAATAATCGGATGCGCCGTATCTTTAACGAACTCTGTCGAATTAGCTCCCGTCAAACCACACACATTGCGCCCGAATTCAATAACCGCGCACTGCATCCCTAAACACAGCCCCAGATACGGGATCTTATGCGTACGCGCATATTTAACCGCTTCGATCTTGCCTTCAACGCCCCGCAAACCGAACCCTCCCGGGACAAGAACACCCTGAACATTATTAAGGAATTTTGCTGCCCCTTCTTTCTCTATATGTTCGGAATCAACGCGCTCGATTTCCACC
>CAZJJL010000162.1:0-3929 GCA_964546325.1 uncultured Planctomycetales bacterium
GTGCGTCCAGCCTTTGCAGGGAAAGGAAAAACCCCCCGAGCCCAGGCATCCCCTAGATTCGTTTGAGCAGTCCGCATGCCAATACCCATTAAAGGTCCTTGCCAAGGGCCATTCTCAAAACCGGAAATAACACTCGCACCAACAACACTCGTAACATCGGGAAGAGAACCGCGAGTTTTAATAGCGCTGCCGTCATGCAAATACCCGATCACAGACCCGGTGTTATACCGATAATTATCCAAGAAAGATTCCCTATCACCCAAATGGTGGCTATACCAGACATTATCCGCTCCGTATTTTATTCCTTCCCAAAGCGCTCCTGCACCGGCAAAGCCATAACCACCATGAAAGATTGCCTTCCCTAAAGCATTGGCACCTTCAGACCCAACACCAAAACGCCTAAGATTATTGATACCTGATTGAGCCAAGCGGGAAAAAGTCATACGGCCAACAGCAACATTAGCTGCCACGGTCTCATCCAAAGCAATTACGGCAGGCATTTGATTCAACTGTGCTCCCGCGCCTCTTAATACCGAAAACGTAAGAGCCCCCACGCCAGCACCACGTGCGAATGCCTTAACATCCTCCCAACCATTAAATGTTACACGCCCGGTCTCAACCCACTGCTTTCCTTTTTCGGCAGCAACAAAATAACCGCCGGTACTTAAGGAGCTAAAGATCAACGGCTTTAAGGTTTCTCTGCCGACACTTGTAAAGATTCTTGATGTGATCCCAATACCATTTGTCGCTAAATTTCTCAAAGATAACCCGGCAAGACTTGTACCAATGCTCCGCAAAGTTCCCGGCCCCGGAGCAAAAATCGCGCTCATTGCCGCAGCCCTGCCCCAGTCAGCAGGCCTATTTAAAATATGCCCGGTTGTCGCATATGAATACGCATTAGCCGCGGTAAGCCCAATAAGCTCTTTGGTAAGAAGTGCCTTAGCGCCTTGCGTAATCGCCTGCCTTAAAACAAATTGCTTAACTGCCGTACCACCTGCAACAATTCCTGCGTCACCAGCAACCGTTGATGTCTCCCCAGTAACAAGACCGAGATTCCAACATGTTAAAACAGTATAAACAGCCGCTGCCGTATAGGTCACGGCATCCGTGATCCCCTGCCATTTAACCGATCTATTCATCGCAGCCATAACCTCTGTGCCTACCCTCATATCCTGCTGATGCCGTGAGAAAATCTCATAGGGGTTTTGCGAACCAAAACCCAATGCTCCGGCAAATGAAGAGCGTCCGATATTTTCGCCAAAAATCATACCCGCCCGATCAAGCCGCTCTTCGGAGCGTAAATAACGTACCGCCAAATTACCATCAATAAACCTTGTCCTATCCCCAACATTCATCGCAATGTCATTATCGGCATAATTCCATGCCCCTTGTCCCGCATAACGATAAACCTGTGATTGCGAAACAAGCGGCCTATCCATATTGAAATTATCAGCTTGGGCAAGAATATCATCGGTCGCATACCCTACTAAAGCTCCTGTGCTCGGGTTATAAACAGGCCTGTTGAATTCGCGGTTAGCCGATGATTTTAATTCTCCTGACATGAGCCACCAGCCCCGGGAAGAATTCTGCTTTCCTTGGTCACCATCAGTAACAAACATAAACTGTGAGTTACTATTACCTTCTTGAGGAACCGGCATATCAACGCGCGGAGCAGATATATACCCTATACCGCCGCCTTCCAAGCGGACAGGAACACGCCCATCTCTTAATAAAATATCCCTGCGTTCATCCGCAACTGCTTTGAGTTCCGATGCCCACGTAAAATATTTCGCGTGCTGACCCCTTGTCCAGGCAACCGTATCTTGCTTTCCAACACCATACGCAATAAATGCTTCTGCATTCCGAGTCCCTAAATTGTTCATGCGGTCAGTGAAAGTATTAATACGCCCCGGATCAGAATATCGATTACCCGGCTCGACAGGCCCCGCAGTCCCTCCCCTATCATGGTGCGGGGTAAAAATTCCCCCGTCGTTAGAATAATAGGCAAATTCACCTCGGACTTTATACATATCTTCAAAGGCAAACCGTAACGTCTGCGCGTCAGATAAAGCCGGCGCAAGGCGCATTAATGGGCCTGAAGGATTTTGCGCGGCGTAATTTGAAAAAGCGACTGCGGAACGAGCCTGATAAAAACTACCGAACATCCTAAAAACTTTTCCTTCGAATGTATTCGAATGAGCCAATGATTCCCATAGCTGCAACACATCTCCGCCGGCACCCGCCGCTGCCTGAGGAAGAGTGGTAAACGTTGGCCCGTTATCATTCCAGCCGTAAGTACTGGGAGCCACATTAACACCAGTCCCTCTTGATATAGCCATAACACTATGCAACCCGTTTGTTCCAACGCTCCCGTAAACCCCCTCATCAACCCTTTCTTCTCTTAAATTACCTGACTGCGATGCATTAATAATCCTGAAACGGGCAACAGGAGCATTATCAAAACGCGCATCGCTTACCACATCCGAACTCCGATAAACTCTCACATTATCCGCTGCTGCGATCTGCGGAGTATACTGAGAAACAGGAACTTGCGTCGTCCCTAAGCTGTTGGTAACCACTAAATTGGACCCTGGAATCGCACCGCTATCCTGCGAGTAGTTTTCTCTGGTAACTACTGTTCTTTCTCCGGAAGGAAGAACAAAAGTAGCGCTCCCTTGCAAAGGAATAGTAACATATTGACCAACCGCATTGTAATTCCCTTGTCCGTCCTGAAGAGGCCTGGCAAAGCCTGCCTGCCAATTGCCGCTTCCCCTTGAAGTCCCCTGCACAACCTCAACACCGTTGACCCGGCTATCAACGATCGCCTTAAAAGCATCCGGATTATCCCCGCCGTCTAAGTTAACGGGAGAAAACCACGGCACTCTTCCGCGCGTTCCCGTGCCCAGCTCACCCTGAAATACCGTCCTATCCGCTAAAGGAACATTCCAGTTTTCCGCGACTCCGTCTTGACGAGCGCGAAGAGCCCCTGAAACAGTCGAAGCCGCGTCAAGAGTTCCGGCAATAGCTTGTTGAGATGCCCCGACCTCACTATTATAAACATCTGCTACTGCACGGCGGCCAAAAGAAAGCCCGCGAGCAAGTTGATGCAATCCCGCTTCTTGACGGCCATCTGTTACAAAATCATACCCAACCGTACTATCCGTAGCCCGCAAGTTATCCGTAATTTCCCCGACAATACCACCCACAGCCAAATCTGTTCCTCCTCGCCGAGTAACCGGAGCAAAAACTTCCGAAGGACTTAAAGTCGAATCACCAGTATAAAGGTGAACTGCTGCTAATGTCTCCGCTTGAGACACGCGATGGCGAGCGATAGTACTCAACATTTGATCCGAAGTAACAGATGCGGGGGCAACACCAAGTTCACGAGCCACAGTTTCACGCTGATGATTTTCCCAAGCATGTCCGCCAAAAAAAGCATTCACGACATATTTGAAGGCCTGCCATCTGCCGGTACCTTGACTGACTGCTTCACCATACAAAGATGACCCCGCGGATCTAACCATTTGGCCTGCGGAACTAAGAGCTTCAGTCCACTGCATTCGCTCGGCAATCCTCGGCAACCTTCTTGACGCATTCCCAAGCGCAGCGACAACGTCTTTGTGAAGCCCGGAACTCTGCGCGGTATTTAATGCCGCGCGTAAACGGCTCCTTTCCGCAAGAAGATCCGCGCGGGCACGGCCCATTCCCGGTTGATGCGTATTCGCCAACATACCCTGAATAGCACCGAGTGCACGCCGCAATGACTCTCTATTCTGTCCGGCTGCTTGCTGACGCAAAGTCTCCCTACGAGCGTTTATCTGGGCGACAGACGCATTCGCGCTCAATCCTACCTCTCGCGCAGCAGCGATTCTTCGCCGCTCATTTTCACGTCTGATCTGCGCATTTCTCCATGCGACATAATTCGCCTG
>CAZJJL010000163.1:0-3772 GCA_964546325.1 uncultured Planctomycetales bacterium
TCCTGCGGGTTTATCTTATCAACGACATTAAATATACTTGGGTAATTATCGAGACTTGCCGAATGCAAGGTCACCCTTTTTAAAATATGTTTGATGCGGCAGAGGCGGTTTGCAGGATCTTCGAGCGCGACGCGGCGCACGATCCCGTGCACCTCATAACCCTTTTCAAGCAATAATTCAGCCAGGTATGACCCGTCTTGTCCGGTTATTCCGGTAATAAGTGCTTTTTTCATGCGTGCCCTTTTCTGTCCCGTATCCCACATTCATGAATTGCGCTGCAGGAGCGGAACGATTACGGTGTATGCGACAAAAGAACCGTTTGCTAAAATGGTATCTCTATGCCGGCTTTTAAGCCGGATGCTGCCTTTGAGCGCGTGAGTATTGCGTATACATGAGCATCGAGTTTTTTTAAAAAACGATGCGTGAATGTGATGGTATAGGTTAACGGCGTATTCCTGGTTACATTCAATCCGAACGCAACCGAGTCTTTACGGGTATATGCGTACCGTGCATTCAACCCAAGACCTTTTATTTTACCTTTTGTATAGGAAATGTCAAAGTCTAAAGTAAGCGCGTTTGAGAATCTCCATGCGCCGTAAAGCGTAATGGTTTTTGCGCGTTGTAAGCCGGATTCTTCAAGACCCGCGCCAATGCGGTATTTCAGAACGCCTTTCTGCGCTCGTATGGTCGGGCTTTCCAGTTGAGCGCGGAATCGAAACCCTGAATGAAGGCTCCGTTCAAGCAGATATGTCAATTGATGCGGTCCGGTAAGTTGCCAGTGACCCTCGAAGAGTACCGAATTACGGATATTCTGTTTGCGTTTTAAATCGGTTTTACTGAATGTGTAAACAATCCGATTATGCGCGTCGACATGCCAGGAGCTTTCAAGGGTGAGGGTATCGGGTGTGCGTTTTTTTTGCACCGTGAATACTAATCTGTTCTTTTCGTCGTTTTGCCATGATCCGGTTAGTCTAAGGATGTTGATCTGGCTGGTAAACTGACTTTCTCGAGTGGCGATCTCAAAAACGAAAGAATCGGTGTCGCAGGATATCAGGCGCCCGTTTAAAACAAGTTTTTCTTTGCTCTCGTTAAGAGTAAGCTCAAGATCATGTTCAGGGGTAAGCTTCCAGGATCCTTCAAGGCGTATCTGCGAATCAAGCCTTTGTTTCAAGACCCATGAACGGGGCTCATTGATCGTATAGATTAGCGAGTTATGTTTGCCGATCGAAAATGAACCGTGGGGCTTAAGTTTGAGCGAGCCTTTTGTGATAACAAGCCTGTTTGATCGATCAACGGAAAAAGTTTTCTTATTCGTCATAGATCAAGATTTTGTATGTGCTTTAAAGTCAAGCAGATGACCCGCTACCTTTTTTGCAGCCCTCGCGTAGTAGCGAAGATCATCCATGTCCCGAACGGAGAAAAGCTTTCGCATCAGGAATTCAGGTTGGTACGAGATCTTATACATCCCCTGGACAAGTCCTGCAAGTTTTTCATCCGGGATGGACGTTTTCATAACAGGGTTCTTCATGTCGTAATCGTTCCAATCGAGCGTTTTAAGCAGCCCCTTCTCTTTGCATTCCTGGAAAAGTTTGCTGCCGGGGTACGGTATAACGATCGTTGCCTGCATCGTGTAGGCATATCCTTTGCGCAAGAGCCATTGTCCGAGTGCCAGAGTTTTTTGAGCATCATCATATCCTTCCCAGGGATAGCCGAACATGATCGTTATATGCGGGAAAAGGCCGTTTTTTGTTGCTGTAATGCAGTCTTGCGCAACCCGTTCGATCTTGAGGTTTTTATTGACGCGGTCCAGGGAGGATTGATTTGCAGATTCCAAGCCGAAAAGGAGAAGCCTGAATCCTGCTTTTTTCATAAGTTTGAATTCTTCGTTAGAGAGAGCTCCAAAACGCATATTGCAATCAAGGTATATTCTCTTATTATATCCCCGGTCGATCATACCTTTGCAGAATTCGTGCAGCCAAGCGCCGGTATTAAAACAGCCGGTATCGTCCATGATCTCGGCAACTTTGTAGGTATCGATAAGATGTCCGATCTCATCCAGTGTATTGGAAACGCTGCGAACGCGAAATTTCGGATAGAGCGTCGGCCAAGAACAAAACGTGCATTTTCCCCACCAACAATCCCTTCCGGACATAATATATGTACCGGGTGTACGTTTATAATTCCCGTTTTGAAAGGCGTAGAGGTGCCATTTTGTCAGATCCCTATCGATAAAAGGCAGAACGTTAAGGTCATGGTCAAGCTTGAATGGTCCGGTATTCTTAATCGCCCCGCTTTCACGGTAGTAAATTCCGCTTTCCAAGTGATCTGCGGAAAAACGCGGGTCTTTGAGCGTATCACAAAGGTTTTTCAGGAGAAAATCATAGTCTCCTCCCGTTAAGACGAAATCAACGCTTGAGTTTTGGAATGATTCTTCGGGAAGCGCGGTGACATGATCCCCAAAAAGCACGAATTTCGCCGTGCTTTTAAGCGCGCTCAGTTCGTTAATGATCCGCCAGTGATGCTTCACTACGGGGGTTTTGGTTTCGAAGGCGACGATATCGGGAGAAACCTTTTTAAAGAGCCGGAGAAAATCATTCCATTGCATGTTCTCGGCAAGGCAGTCGTTCCAAATCACCTCATATCCAGCCTGTTTCAATAAGCTTGCGGCCTGCGCAGGCACAACAGGATAAATATACGTCGGTTCTTTAAAGTATTGGAATTGCCTGTTCTGGCCAATGGTCGGACAACCTTTCAGGCCTGTTAAGGGCGGATAAGAAATAAGGATCTTCACTATTCTTCTTTCAGTTTGGGGGCGCAAAGTCCCCTGAGGAAAAAAAGCCCGTACGTAATGTGAGTAAATATTATACCAGTAAAGGTAAGGCTAATCAAGGCAACCCGTTGGAAGGTGTGAAGCCGCGCTTTTTCGGTAGAACCTGCGTAAACGCTGTAGAGGAAAACAGGAATAAGATAGACGAAAGCGCAGAATAAATAGGGAATTCTGAGAGGCGGTATGAGCCACGCTGAAAGAGCGCCCAAGAGGATGCAAAAGGTGAAGATACTCGGAATAAAATACGGCAAACGCAACGATGTTTCCGGGAACTTTTTAACGAAGTAACCGCGATGAAGAGCGTAGTTGCTTATTTGCTGCAGATGACTCTTGAATGATTTCCTGCGGTGATGGTAAATGAGAACCTCAGGATCGTAAAGTATCTTCTTATGGAGCAGCTTGGTTATGTCCAGACAGAGTTTAGTGTCCTCTCCCGGCCAAAAAGCAGTGCTGAAGCCTCCTGCTGATGCAAAAATATCCTTTCTCACCAAGAGGTTGCAGCTCGGAAAATCATCAACTTCTTGAAGTTTACCCGGGATGTAGCGATAGGTAAATTTTCCGCTCACCAGAAACGAGGCATATATTGCACCGCTTACTCTTTGAAAGAGTGAGCTTTCGGGGGGGGTTACTCCGGGACCGCCAACTGCCGCGATATCCGTGTTTTGAAAGTGCACAACGGCTTTTGAAAGCCAGTCCTTACGCGGATAGGCATCGTCATCAATAAAGGCAAGGATCTCTCCTTTTGCATGCAGCAATGCTTTATCGCGTTTTTCAGCGGGCCCCACAGGTCCTGTCGGAAAAACGCGTATGCGTTTATCGGCAAAGGTTTTTTCAATAGGAACGTCCGGATAGATCAATATCTCAATATCCGGATAATTAAGTTCCTGACATGCGGCGACGCACTTTGCCAAATTTTCTTGCCATGTTTTTACGGCGATGATAATC
>CAZJJL010000164.1:0-2898 GCA_964546325.1 uncultured Planctomycetales bacterium
ATTGCGCAAGCCATCGGAAGGATCATTCAGCATCAGTATACGCTTGCCGGAGCAGTGGGCGGTTGTCAGGCTGAAGTGGGAAGCGCTACTGCTATGGCTGCTGCAGCGCTCATGTATTTATTAGGAGGGGATAGTAACATGATCCTTGATGCGGCAAGCTTTGGTTTGTTGCATTGGATGGGAACTACGTGTGAGCCGAGGGGTGGATATGTTGAAGTGCCGTGTATCGATCGCAACGGTCTTGCTGCTTCAGTGGTTGTGTTGAGTGTGTTTAAGTCCATGGCTGTTGAAATGTACCCTCGGCCGGAAAATTTCGATAGGCTTATTTCGCGCATGCAGCAGATCGGGTCTTCCATGCCGCAGATGTTCCGAGAGGATTCTCGGGGGGGTATCGGCATGTTTACCACAAAAGGAAGGGCTTTTGAAACTTTGGCTGCGACTATGCATAGACGCACGATCCATCGGGATATTCGCGGCGGATCGGTTTTTGATCGGTCATTATCCGGGACGAGAGAAAGAATAGAACCGGCGCAGAACGATAGTTTCTCTGAATTCTTGCAGCTCCATCCTTATTTTGACGGCTTCTTGCCGCGAGCGATACATAATGCGCAGATACTGGATCTTTTGGGTGATGGTGTTTGTTCCGGTAGAACAGAGAACCAGGAGTGGAATGCGTTCCGGGAAACGATCGCGTTGTCTTTGGGAGGATATGGGGTTTATCCGACGCAGGACTTTGAGAGCGCCTTTGGAAGGATCATGGGATTCCTTTTTGATGATCTGCGATATGATCAGTTAGACGGTCGGGGGCGCATGTCTATTTGCTCCGGATTGGGGGCTGCGTTTTTATCGTATGCATTAGGAAAAAGAGGGGTCGAACAGGTTTATGCAGCGCTTGCCTTAGGGAGCGCTAATACCTTGGGGTATTTGTACGGGGTACAGAGCAGTTTTGGGGAGTTGCGCGATATGGCCCTGGTAAGCGCCTGTTTATCGGCTGCAGGGATCGTAAGCGGAAGGAAATATCCTATCGGACCTCAGAAAGTCATGGGTTCTTTGGCACGGATTTATCGGGAGTTCCTTATTGAAAGTGAAAGAAGAAATGCTTCTTGTGGGCCCGATCTTGGTATATGTGATGAGCAGGCCTTAGGAGCAAAAGTGATTGATTTAGGTTTCTCCGTGAGAGACGGATATCGTATCCCCTATACGGGAGAAGAATGGAATGATTGCGGTAGGCATGATTACATGTTTGACCAGGCGAATATGATATATGACGATATCTTGGGAAGCCTTAAGGGATTTATGGGCGGGCTGAGCTTTTTTGATTCTCTTGCCGAGATTTTGGGGCATGTATTACCGAATGCGATCGATGCTGTTTTTTCGCGTATCGATGCCGGAGAGATCGATAAGGATGCGATCAGTATTCGTTTTGCGCTTTTTCTGGATGAGCGAAACGGTCTCTTTTACGCAGTGCTTTCTGATTCGGGGATAGGCGTTCCTGTTTCGATCTTCCGTGAATGGGAGCGCGATATGTTCCGATCGTCAAAGGCGGACGATCAGGGTAATTTTTTAGGAAACGCCGGCCTGGCAATGACAGAGGTATTTCATATTGCCAAAGAAGCACGATTAAATGTTTCGTTCGTTTCCCGGTGCAATAATGAAAGAGGCACTCTTTTTAACCAATCTCGTCACGGTATTAGGCAGATACGAGGTCTTGGAATGGAACCGATCGGCACGACCGTGACGGTAAGCGGTTTGTTGGCGAATACTTCGCATAATTGCCAATTTTCGGGAAGCATGTGTCAGCGGTGTCATGACAATGATCCCCACCGGGCGAAGGATCCGTTTCATCCGCCTACTGAAGAAGAGATGCATGATGATCTAGTCCGGGCGCAAGAGGTTATAGAAAAGAACGATTATTTGATCAATGCGATCAATGAAGCTATCCGCAGGGTTGGCACCCGTGACGCGCTGGTGACTGCGGCATTAGAGCAAATGCGCGATACGATCGTTATTCGCGCAGGCCCTTTTACTTCTCTCTGGGGCTCTTTCCGCAACAATGTCCTTTTCCTCGATGTTGCCTTATTGAATGACAAAACACTCTATATCGAATTATTACGCACCCTCCTTCATGAAGCTCGTGTTATTGCGTATCCGCAGGCTGCTGACCGTGAAAACGAAGCTTTTGCGCATACTATTCTTGCGGATTCTTCTCCTCATGAGCGTGTTGAGCCTTCTTATGCTTTAGATGATACCGCTCTTACGCGGTGGGATTCTACGACCTATGGCGGGATGAAGTTGTTGGGGGCGGCGATGGTTTTACAGCACGTACGCCATGCACAAAGTGTTCTTATTGTCGTCAACGGGTGTTTGTCGTGGGGCAAGACGATCTTGTCGCTTCCGATCCTGGTACATTCTCTTTTAGCGTCAAACCAGGACCTTGAATCGGTGCATATTGTTTCTAACTCCCCTGAGTTGGTACATACGATTGCCCCGGAAAAAGTACGGCATACGATGCGCAAAGGAGCTGATTGGGAGGCGATTTACGCAGAGGAGCCGGATATTATCATTAATTTCGGCGATATCGAATCAAAGCACCTCTTGGGTACGCACGAGTATGTTATTGAGCAGCTACAAGTGCTTCTCATATTTACTCTGGATAGGAGCGATTTTTTCCTTACGATGGGGGATTTGATCCAAAGGAATATACGACGATTAGGGCTTGTAGCGCCTGGCGAGAATTGCGGGCTTATTCCTTGTGCTCGTGGCACCGGGGAAACGATCTTTGTTAACTTTCATGCTATTAATAATAGTGATTATTTTGATCACCAGGCTTGGGAATCTCTCATAAGAGAGCTTGTGCGCCGCGGGTATGATGTCGTCATTAACGGGGGAAGTCCGTCG
>CAZJJL010000164.1:2908-3762 GCA_964546325.1 uncultured Planctomycetales bacterium
CATACGCGTATGTTTATGCAGCGTTTAGCCGTGGTTGGTTTTCCGGATCACGGTTTCCCTGAAGTGCGCAATTTTCATGATAGACAGGAAGCGGTTGCGTTTATGGCAAGCCAGGTTAAGGCTATTATTACCATTGATACGGGTATTTTCCATCTGGCGCGGCAGATGAATGTTCCGGTTGTGGTGGTTACGACTCCGGGTTCATCGGAATGGGTTCCTCAGCAAAAAGCTGGTTTTCGCAGGGTTGAGATCGAAGATTTTCTCGACCAGCCTTCTTTGGCTGCTGATGTGTTAGAGGAATTCTTATTATCTGATAGCCAGGATGCTCGAGTCGGCAATTCGGACGATTTGAACTTAGGAAGAAATAGTAATAATTTCTTCCCTTCGGTATTGCTGGCATTCCTTATCTCGCTTTTTGCGTCTTCCATTGCGCGCGCCGATGAGAGCCCGTTCATGGCTGGGTTAAAGAAGCTCGGCCATGATTTCTGGGATCCTGTTCCGGTTGATGCGATCCTGTGGTGGGGTAGCAGGATAATCCTTATTCTCGCCGTTATGTTCGTTTTTCATAACATCATTCGGTTTGTTGTTCGAAAATGGCAGGAAAATTACAAGCCTGCGCCCGTTATCAGGTCTGTGATCCGTGAAAAAGCGAAACTCCCGGTGTGCAAGATGCCTGCGGAAAAACCGGAAGGCAATGCTTCTTCGACGATGAGCGGGTTGCGTACGGTTCAGTTGGTTGATCGAGCGAAACTTGTTGATTTCTCTGAGGATCCTCTTGCCGGCGGTGAGGCAGAATTAGAACATGCTGATTTTAACGGATTCGCAGAAGTGTTGGAAGGGTATTATTTGCGGCC
>CAZJJL010000165.1:0-3697 GCA_964546325.1 uncultured Planctomycetales bacterium
TCATTGCGAGCGCGATTTACCCGACTGCTGACGGTGAGTGCGCGAAGCAATCTAAAGTGAGTACCCCGCCACTGGCGGAAAACAGGCACACGACACTCGACTCACGACACACGACTCAAGTCGTCATTGCGAGCGCGATTTACCCGATTGCTGACGGTGAGGGCGTGAAGCAATCTAAAGTGAGTAATCCGCCACTGGCGGCTTGTCCGCCAAGCTTTGTGGCGGAAACTCAAACTATAGACTATCGACCATAGACTATAGACCACGTATAGTTTTGAGGTTCACTATGAGCTATCAGCTACGAGCTAAGAATTGACTCGTAACCTGTAGTTGAAGATATATGAAGAATTGCCTGATCCTGTCGGTATCGGACTCGTTTGGCGGTGCCGAGAGATTTATTATAGATTGCTTGAAGTTTGTTGATTACTCTTCGGCGCACGTAACATGGGCAGTTTATAAAGATACTTTTTCGAATCACCTTACGGGAAATAGTTCTTTGGCAAAAGTCGAGGTTTTACCGCATAAGGATAAGAAGAGCGGTGTTTTAAGGAATATGCTTTCTTTTTGGAAATTCCTATCCCGGAGAAAACCCGACATAGTATTTATTAACCAATTCGCGTTGGAGAGTTTCTGGCTGAGCGATCTTGTGATCGCGTTTCTGGTTTCCAGGGGTAACGTTTTTATGTTCGTGCATGATTGTATTCCCTTGAAAGAGAAATATACCCGTAAAAAGCACGCCAACCTTGTTCCGACGGTTGGTATATGTTGGTTGAGAAGGCATATAGGGAAAAGGTTGCTGGTCCATTTTTGCCGGAATGTGGTCGCGGTTTCCGAAGAAGTCCGTCAGATGCTGGTAGTCAACTATGGGTATCCGCAGAAAAAAGTTAAACTGATACATTACGGTGTTGATACCCGGCGTTTTTCCCCGGCAGAAAGTTCTTTGAAAAAAAACCTTCGCGAAGCTATGCATATCCCCTCAGATGCGATAATTGTGGCGAGTACCGCGCGTCTTGACTGGGTAAAAAGATTAGAGAGGCTTATCGCCGCTTTTTCAGAATTGGCTCATAAGCATGCCAACTTATGGCTGCTTATGGCAGGCACGGGGCCTCATGAAGATCGTTTACGGGCGCTTGTTGATAAGCTTGACGATGCTTCCCGTTGCCGGGTACGTTTTCTGGGGTTTGTCGAAGACCCCGTCTCACTTTTACAAATGTCCGACATATTCGTCCTTCCGAGCCAAACAGAGGGATTACCGATCGGGCTTTTAGAAGCAATGTCGTGCGGCTTGATATCCGTCGTTACGAATTCCGGCGGCCCGTCTGAGGCGGTAAAGGACAAAGAGAGCGGTTTTCTTGTTGAAAAAAGCGCCGAAGGGGTTTTGCATGGTTTACGTGAAGCGCTTTCGTTATCTCCCGAACAAGTAAACGTTATGGCGCAACGTGCCCGTAAGACCATTGAAGATCGTTTTGAAATTACCGCCAACATTAAGAAATCATTCGACTTGATAGGGGTAGGGGGCAGGTTTTCAGAGTTAATACCATGAAAAGTCTCATTATTATTGCATCTTTGAATCCCGATTCGATCGGCGGAGTGGAAAAACTCATCAGGGATTGGATTAAACGCATCGATCTTTCAAAGACAAAGGTTTATTGTTTTATCGAAGATACGGATTGCATGGAAACCAGGCTTAAATCCTCTCCGGTAGTTGAGCTTTTGCGTTTTGACCAGACGCTTGATTCCCATAAGAAATTATTCTCGGTGTTAAAGCGTATCCGTAAAGGATCAACCGGCTGTGTTTGTTTCTTTCACCGGCATTTTTACCGTGTTTCGCTGGTTACGATGGCGATGCTGCATTATTTCTGCCGGGGTAATGTTTTCGGCATGCTGCACGGTATAGAAAGTATTTACGATTATGCCCAGATACCGTCAGTTAAAGCCGGCCGGATTCAATGGAACATCGTTTCCTGGAAACTCAAACGGCGCTTAGGGTTCTTTCTCAAGAGTATTTTTGTAAAACATCTTTTTGCTGTTTCTGAGGATACGCGTAGCTTTTATAGCAGGAACTATTATTTTGCGCGCAAGAAACCCGAATTGCTCTATCACGGGGTAGATCCGCGTGAAATGGCTTTTGATGGCGCAGCAAGGGTTGCGCTCAGGGATCAGTTGGGGATACCTCACGATGCGCTTGTTTATGTGACACTGGCTCGTTTCTCATGGGAAAAAAGGATTGACCGCGTAATTGGCGCGTTTATCCGCGCTTTCGGTACGCGGCAAAGCGGTTCTTCCGGCCACGCGCGGTATCTTTTGGTTGTCGGCGATGGGCAGAGAAGAGAGAAGCTTGAGACTCAATCAAAACCCTATGGCAATGTTTTATTCCTGGGTTGCCGCAGCGACGTCCCGGCAGTTTTAAGCGCCGCTGACTTTTACGTCAATGGCAGCGATATGGAAGGTTTTAGCGTTGCGTTGCTTGAAGCCTGCTCGGTTGGATTGATCCCGGTTTGTGTGCATGTTTCAGGCACCGATAACCTTTGGGACGCGATCGATCTGCCTCTTGGCCGATGCGCCCAGAATGTTTTTGCTCTGAGCCGCTTAATAAAGGAAGCGGTTACCGTAGGTGATCGCGCAGGTTGGCGCAAAAAGATACACCGGCAGGTTGCAGATACATTCAATGTCAACAAAAGTGTTCCCGTTCTTATGAAAAAGATCGGCATTGATGCGGCACTTCCTGTTGAGTGTACGGGCATATGAGACTCAGTATCGTTATTCCCGCGTATAATTGTGCGGAATATTTGCCGGAAACTTTGGAGTGCGTTTTTAGCCAGACCTTTCAGGACTTTGAGGTGGTTTTGATCGATGACGGCTCTACTGATAATACCGCTGAGATCTGCGCGCGTTACACGCAAAAATACCAGCAGAAGTTTAGATATATCCGTCAGGATCGCCGGGGTGTATCGGGTGCCAGGAACCGCGGTATTCATGAAGCTCGCGCAGAATACATTGCATTTCTTGATGCGGATGACACGTGGGTGCCGGATAAGCTTGCAAAGCAATTCGCTCTTATTGATGCTTTGCAGGATAAAGATGTCGTGATCTACGGCGGTTCGTCAATTTTTGATGAGTCAGGTTTGGTTGTGCGGTGTATGTTCGATCAGCGTAAACCCCATGGCGGGTATGTTTTTGAAAAGCTGCTCTATGAGAATTTTCTTTCAACGCATACGGTTGTCCTTCGCCGTAGCTTATTTGAAAAAGCGGGTTATTTCAAGGAAGGTTGCAGCCATTGCGAAGATTACGAAATCTGGCTGAGATTGGCAAAGCATTTCAAGTTTTATTATGTAAACGATGTTATTGCAGGGTACCGGGTGCATTCGCGGCAGGGGAGCGCTGATTTCTATAAGATACGCAATGCATGTTTTACGATGTTAGATGAGGTAACGAAAGATTTAAAGAATAAGCGTTTGGTTGCCGACGCGTTATCATACCAGCATTTTCAGTATGGGCGTGAGTTCAAAAGGCGCGGTTTGTTGCAGGATGCCCGGCAAGAGTTCCAGGCATCTTTGTCGAAGAGATTCAAATTGAAAACACTCGTGTTCTTTGTCTTAACGTTTTTGCGTTAAAGCAATCTAAGGCGAGTACCCCGCCACCGGCGGAAAACAGACACACGACACTCGACTCACGACACACGACTCAAGTCGTCATT
>CAZJJL010000166.1:0-1421 GCA_964546325.1 uncultured Planctomycetales bacterium
CGGCATGAACCGAAGGGATTGGGAAGAAAAATAGGCATTATCAACGGCATGAGGAGAAAAAAACATCTTCTTTTTGTCTGCCCCATAATGCAGATAATAATCACGGGCGCGCGCGCCAACAAACAAATAGGCGTCAAATTTCGGGATGAACCAACGAAAGAACGGGAATTTAACACACCGCTTCACCAACGACCGCTGTGTTAAGATCTGCGAATCTCCGCGAATAAATAGCGGGGTTTTCGTAGCCCAGCAACTCATCATAGCTTGCCAATACGCATACACGTTCCATCCATGAACGATGAACGCATCAAATTTCTCCTTTTGTATAATACCTTTGATTTCCGGAGTATTACAACCGAAGAACCGATTGCTATCGGCAGGTAAAGCACGGTTATCAAGGTACCGGTACGCATACCCTTCCAACAAGGGAACATCCCATTCAAACGGAACACCGAAGCCCGCTGCAGCCTGCGTTTCGGGAGTGCTGCGAAACGCGTAATAGACGGTTAAATCGATCCCCTCCTGTTGCGCTAACAACTTATAGAGCGGCGCATAATATTGTATGGGATGGCTTGCCAACAATCCGATCTTATATGGCATATGACTTCAATCCTTTGTGCGTTTGACAACGGCATCAAAAGCTGCCGCAAGTTCTTTCGTACAGGACTCGGCGGAATATCGCCCAAAAAAACTCCAATCAATGGATCGTTCCTGATAAGGTTCGGTCACAATTTTTATGAAAGCCTCCGAGATTTCCTGTACGGAGTCAGCGCATGGCTTTTGCTCGTCAAAAACAACCGTCTCTCCTGCATGCGATCGCGCTAGAAGCTGTGCTGCGGTACTCTGCGCGTGCAAAATCGCCAGAAGCGGACGACGCGCCAAAACTCCCTGGAATATTTTCGAAGGAGAATAATGCGGATCACATGACCCCAGCACAAGCACTGCCGAACTACGCGACAAATGATTCAAAACATCAAGAAACGGGATCCGAGCAGGATGTTCAATAATCGTATGCGCAAGCCCAAAGCGTTGCGCAACAGGCAACACAGAATACGTATGGGTATCAAGCGGAGATGAACCGGTCCCGATAAAATGAACCCGCAAGCGTTCAAACAGAACCGGCATTTTTATGCGGATATCGCACAATGCTCGGCATAACGCCTCAAGGGTACCATACGCATGCGGCAGCATTGCCCCCGCGTATACGACATGGAGATTGCCGTCTGTAGGATCGAATAATGTCGCCGGCCGCGGATGATCCCGCAAATACTGATAATCGCTTTCCTCGGCTCCGTACGGAACTCCTAATGAAGGCACATTGCCAAGCCAGGAATAACGGCGATACACATCCTCGAAATATTTCGGGGCAACACCCGTTATCAGGGAAACATGCTTAAGCGCTATCGGCTCAAGGCAACGAG
>CAZJJL010000166.1:1431-1788 GCA_964546325.1 uncultured Planctomycetales bacterium
GAACAAAACCGATGAGCCGGGGCTCGGATAAACCCAAGGATCGATATAATCTACCGCATAGGGAATGCCTCTGGCCCGGAATAAAAGAATTCCCAAAAGCGCGGAATAGTGCGGGGGCACGGGAAGATACAACAGATCGATCTTTTCTTTTTTCGCCAGATCGCATAACAAACGATAATGCCACCACAATGACCTGAGCCCGATGTCCCCGATTATCCGAAAAGGCTTTATGGGGAAAGCTTTGGAACGGAGGACGACAAGCGAATCAGAAAGCAACGCGGTAAGTTCCGGATCGGTTTTTTCTTCATAATACACCGGATCAACCGTTACAATGGTCGGCTTCCATCCGAATTTTAC
>CAZJJL010000166.1:1798-3668 GCA_964546325.1 uncultured Planctomycetales bacterium
ACAATAACCACATGCCTTAAACCTGCCTGTTCAACCATGAGTTACGTTCTCCATAATACGCGCGTCATCACCTTATGAAACGTTTACGAGCTTCCTTGCATACTGTTATAGAACGCACTATACTTCTCGACAACCGCGTTATCGCTGAATGTATCTTCCGCGGCTAACCTGCATTGAGAGCGGGAGATCGAAGGTATTGCCGCTACCGCAGCAACCATTTCATCCGGAGTATCGCACACAAAACCTGTCGTACCGTGACGGACTACTTCAGGCACAGCCCCTCTGCGCAACGCAATGACCGGAGTCCCGCAGGCAAACGACTCCGCCATGACAATACCGAAAGGCTCATCCCAAATAACAGGAAAAAGCAAGGCGCACGCCTTACCTAACAGTTCATTTTTCTGAAGATCGTCCACCGGCCCGATATAACGGATCCTCTCACCATCGCAATGCGGCATTATGTGTTCTTTAAAATATACGTACTCTTTACCTTCAGACGCGTGATTACCCGCGATAATAAGCCGTTTCCCGCTTCGGCGGGCAACATCGATCGCAATATGAGCGCCCTTTATGTACTCTATCCTCCCTAAGAAAACAAGCGGTGCCTCGGCCGAAACCGCCTCCTGCATATGAAACAACGAAAGAGGTACGCCGTTGGGAATAACCTCCCACCGGCCACCGGCGGATGCAACCGCATCAACACAAAATTGACTGCATGCGGTAAAACGAAGGCGTCCCCCGGATAAAAAAAGACCTTGCCGGACACTCAACGAAGAAATATGCCGTTGATAACTTTGAACCACGGGAACACGCGTCAATAAAAGCGGTGCTACATACGCTAATCTGCTAAAACTATGCACAATATCAATTGCAGGCAACCGATAAACAAACCGCGCGATCTGCGCGGCATTGCGAATCGTATCATAGAGGGAACCGCTCCGTAATCCGCGATAAGGCACCAGCGACGCCTGCATGCGTGAATCAGGATGCGCAAATAGATACACGTCATGGCCACGGGCCGACAAACCGTTTACCAGCATATGCACGATACGCTCGATCCCTCCGTAGAAACGCGGCGGTACCGGGATCTCAGGATCAACAGTAATCACGATCCGCAGTGATCTCATCGTAAGGCATCCCGGCGCGGCAAAGACGACGTAACGACACGGTCGATACGATCAAGAAGGGCCACGCTCTCTTTCTCCCAATTCCATTGTTGTTGAGCCGCTAAAAAAGCGGCCCGTTTACAAGCCTCTCGATATTCCCGATCATCAATAAACCGCTGCAAGCCCGATGCAAGCGATTGAATATCACCCGGCATATACAAAAAACCGGCTCCCGGATTCTGCTGCATAATGAAACTCTGCCCCGGCGTCCGAGTCACCGCAAGCGCTAAACCTGCAAGCATATAGAAAAACATTTTGTTGCTTATCGTCAGCTGCCGGTTCAACGATACCAATTGTTCGGAAGCAACCCCAACATCGTGCTCGCGGGTGCGGGAAAAAAGCTCCTCCGGAGAAACAGGCTCATGAAAATACAACTTATCCTCGATACCTGACGTGCGCGCCAAATCGTTGAGTCTGTCATGGATAGTACGCGAGAGGAACCCCCGTATATGAAGCTGAAATTCCCCCTTCAATAATCCCGCCGCCTTAATAAGATCCTGTATTCCCCGATCTTCTCCGACAACCTGCGAATACCAATACAAAGACACCGCATTTCCCCGGCGGTCTTTGACTAACCCGTCAGCCCGGTTTATCTCAGAAAGAGAAAAAACATTTTTAACAACAACCGGGCTTAAAACGCCATACCGTCGCGTTATCTCCTGCGCTACGCCCTCTGAAACTGCGCTGCAATAAGCGCATCCATG
>CAZJJL010000167.1:0-3629 GCA_964546325.1 uncultured Planctomycetales bacterium
CAGCAGTCGGGTAAATCGCGCTCGCAATGACGACTTGAGTCGTGTGTCGTGAGTCAAGTGTCGTGTGTCTGTTTTCCGCCAGTGGCGGGGTACTCGCTTTAGATTGCTTCGTCGCCTTCGGCTCCTCGCAATGACGTATGCGCGTATTGCGTCGTGCGTATTGAGTATTGCGTTTGAGTTTCCGCCGGAGGCGGATGCTTCAATAATAAAAACTATACGGGTCACAAAGACACAACGTCACAAAGTCACAAGTTTGAGTTCCGCCAGTGGCGGGGTACTCACTTTAGATTGCTTCGTCGCTTCGCTCCTCGCAATGACAGGAGTGGGTTCGATGCTCGCAAAGACGGAGTAAGCAGAATTGGAAAATGTCCCCTCCTTGAGAAACGCTCCTGGCAATGACGAAGTTACTTTTTATAAACCCCCTTAAAGAACTCAACGGTGCGGCGAAGGCCTTCTTCAAAATCAACCTTCCCCTGAAACCCGAGTTTTGCCTTGATCTTTGAAACATCAGCGCAGGTCTTAAAAACGTCTCCGGCGCGAACCGGCAAGAATTTCGGTTCGATCTTCTTTCCGATGATCTTATTTAAAGAATCAACCAGCTGCAGGATCGTATTATCTTTGCCGTTAGCAACATTAAAAACCTCATGTTTAATGCCCGGAGTAGTTGCAGCGGCAATATTGGCATCAACCACATTATCGATAAAGGTAAAGTCCCGGGATTGTTTGCCGTTCCCGAAGATCGGCGGCTGTTCATCATGCAGTATGCAGTGGATGAATTTCGGGATAACGACCGCATACTCGTCATCTAATGCCTGACGCGGGCCGAATACATTGAAATAACGCAATCCCACCGTCTCAAGCCCCCATGCAGTTGTAAAAATACGGCAATAGTACTCGTTTGCTAATTTGCTTAACGCGTACGGCGATATGAGAAGCGGAAGCGCGTCTTCTTGCTGCGGGAACTTATCGGTATCCCCGTATACGGAGCTTGAAGAAGCAAAAACAAAACGCTTAACCTTATGCTTTAACGAAGCCTGCAAAAGAAAAAACGTCCCGTCAATATTAACGTGGTTGTAACTTAATGGGTCAACCATGGATTTCGGAACGCTGCGCAGCGCTGCCTGATGCAAGACATAATCCATCCCGGCGCACGCTTTATCGCAGATAGCAGCATCTTGAATATCGCCCTTAAGGACTTCGTACTGCTTCGAATCTATACCTGCCGTTGCAGCATCTATATTTGACTGTTTACCGCTTGAGAAGTTATCAAGAATGCGCACAAAATTGCCCTCTTTTAATAACCTCTGGGTTATATGTGAACCGATGAATCCTGCACCTCCGGTGACGAGAAACTTCATTATTCCCTCCTATTCAGTCTCTTAGATTATAAAATTCAACTCCGGGTTGCAACGTCATAAAGTCATAACGTCACAAGAAAAACTTTTACACTCTTAAATACTTTTGTAAAAATTCCAAAGTAATTTACCCACTTCGTCACGAAGAAGCTCAAGTTTCTGATATAGCTCTTTGTCAAAATAATTTAATTTAAAACAAAATTCTAACAAATACTCTACTTCCGCATTGGATCCTAAAGCTATATTAAGGAACTGCCGTAACTCATTCTTTCCTTGCCTATCTGCTCCCTCAACTATATTCGTTGGAATCGAAAGAGCTGCTCTCCTCATTTGAGAAGTAATCCCATATACTTCTTCTTTTGGAAATTCCTTGGTAGCCAAATAAATCTGATAAGCGAACTCATCTGCTTTTTGCCAAACAATCAGTTTTTTATATCCTTTTTCTGTCTGCATTATTCTACGTGTGACCTTGTGACTTGTGACTTTGTGACCCTACTATAAGTATCTGTAGATATAGTCCGGAATATGATACTGAATATTCGTAAGGATATAGCCGAGCAATTTGGCTTGGGCTTGTTTTAAAAGCACCTCGCTGTGATGCACCACGCCTTTTTGCGTGCGGTTTGCCTTAATGACCATGACCGCCCCATCCGTTTGCGGAGCAAGGATACTGGCGTCGGTAACAGGAATAACCGGCGGCGTGTCGAAAATAATGAAGTCGAATTTCGTCTTAAGACCGTGTAAAAGCGCGCGCATTTTCGGAGAATTTAAAAGTTCTGCCGGGTTATGAGGATGTTTACCGGAAGGTAGTATCGTCAAATTATCTATACCGATCTGGATCATGGCTTCTTCCAAAGGGGTGCCGTTGGTTAACACGTCCGATAAACCAAGGTCTGCGTTTACCCCAAGATACTTGTTAATGCGGCCGCGGCGCATGTCGGCGTCTATCAACAGAACGCTTTTTTTGTCAAGGTCGTGCGCCATTGAGATCGCCAAATTTATCGCGGTTATGGTCTTTCCCTCGCTATGCGAAGAACTCGTGATAATGAATGATTTGATCGGCTTTGCGGTCTGCAGCGCCTGCATATTCGTGCGCAGCGTGCGGTACTGCTCGGTGACCGGCGATTGGGGGTCGTAAAACGAAACAATACGCGGGTCGATCTTGGAATCGACGGTCTTACGCGCGATAAATTCGTATTTTACTTCCGTGCGCTGGTCGATCTTTTCGATCCTCTGGAGCCTCTCTTGCGCTGCTTTTTTCAATGCATCAGTAATTTTACCCACTAAAATCCTCCTTAGGGACACCAGGACACCACGTCACAACGTCACCAGTAGTTTCCAGATTAAAGTTCCCAGTTAAAAACTTTTGTAAAAATTCCAGAGCAAACCGCCTACTTCTTTCCGTAAACTTTCCAATTTTAAATAACTTTCTTGCGATAAATATTTCAGGTTCAAACAGAATTCAAGCAAATATTCAGTTTCTGCTAAAGAACCAAGAGCTATATTTATAAATTGCTTTTGCTCATTTTTACCTTGCCTACCCGATCCCTCAACTATATTAGTAGGTATTGAAATGGCTGCCCTACGTAACTGTGACGTCATTCCATACGCCTCTTCACGCGGAAAATCCTTTGTTTCTTGATAGACTTGAAACGCTAATTCATCCGCTTTTTGCCAAACTATTAGTTTTTTATACCCTTTTTCACTTTGCATCGTTTTACTGGTGACCTTGTGTCATTGTGTCTTGGTAACCCTACAATTCTACACGCTAGATTGAATCAGGTATCTGCAGATCGGTCATGCTCTCCTGTTTATAATTAAAATCGCGCTCGCGGATGACTTCTTTGACTATTTTGTCCGTTATATATTTGGTCTCGTAAATATACCCCGAAAGCAGCGAAC
The DNA here is from genome assembly GCA_964546325.1 of uncultured Planctomycetales bacterium. Classification (GTDB taxonomy): domain Bacteria; phylum Omnitrophota; class Gorgyraeia; order Gygaellales; family Profunditerraquicolaceae; genus DAONEO01. The sequence goes on from CAZJJL010000167.1 coordinate 3,258, forward strand.
TGTCGCACACCAGGTTAATAAGCCGGGGAGTCCCTTTTGAATATTTGTAGATCAACTCAACCGCTTCAGGAGAAAATAAATCCACGTCTTTTCCGCCGCTGGCTAAATTCAGGCGATGGCGGATATACGCTTTTGTCTCTTCATGGCTTAACGGTGTTAAATGATAGAACACCGCAATACGCTGCTTAAACTGCTCAAGTTTCTGGTTCTCAAGTTTTTTCTTGAGTTCCGGCTGGCCGACCAGAATTATCTGAATGAGCTTCTCTTTCTCGGTCTCCAGGTTCGAAAGCATGCGCACCTCTTCAAGGACTTTCGGCGTGAGGTTCTGCGCCTCGTCAATGATCAGCACCACATTCGTATCCTGAGATAATT
>CAZJJL010000168.1:0-1480 GCA_964546325.1 uncultured Planctomycetales bacterium
TATTCGGCCGTATCAGCGCGCTGACCGGGAACATATCAGGCGGATCTGTTATAAAACCGCCGATGCCGGTGCTTCCGCTGCGTCGTTCTTTGCAGATCAAGAGGTTTTTAACGATGCGGTTACGGCGTATTATACCGATTATCAGCCTGATGCATTATGGGTTGCCGAATCGGCGGGGAGTGTCGTTGGTTATCTGTGCGGATGTTTTGATGCCGCTCGATATACCCATGTCATGAGCTTTTTCATTATCCCGAAAGTTCTTTTAAAAGCGTGCGCGCGCGGGCTTTTTGTTCGGCGGTATTTTTGGCGTCTTATACGGGGGATGCTTGCGACATGGGCCAGAGGGGGATATAAACGCCCGTCATTCTCACGCGACTATCCTGCGCATGCGCATATTGATATCGATAAAGATTTTCGCGGATGCGGTGTAGGAAGGTTATTGATGGAGCAATTTCTTCGGCAGGCGCGTGCCGGGAATGTGCGGGGGGTTCATCTTTCGACTCGCCTTGATAATACGCAAGCCTGTGCTTTTTTTGAGGCTCTTGGGTTCAGGCTTTTGGGAAGATATCCGGTGCTTCTGCCTCAGACGAAGGGGTATAAAGAGAGCGAGATCGGTATATTCGGTATCGGGCTTTTACCGTAAGTCCTTAAGCGAAAAGTATTTACTAAATCCCGTAGTTTCTTGACAAATCAATTATCGAGGGGTAAGATAGAACAATGGGTAAAAATAATAGTCCGTTCGTATCCCGCCGACCCTTTGATAGCCTACGATATAAGTTTTCCCGCATAACCGTATCTATTACTCTTGTCGTGTTATTTTTTGCTATTAGCATATCGTATTTGTGGGGGCATCGCCTTCTTTCGAGCGTTATCCTTTCCAATAGCCAGTCCATTACGGAAATCCTTTCGTTCTCTTTGGTGCAGGGCCTCAAAGAAAAATGCATAGATTTTCAGGCGTACGCTAAAGATGTACGCATCCTTCGAGCCATTCAGGCGGCAAATGCATTTACCCAGGCAATGAGCATATCGATGAGGGAGCAGTATATTCTTGATATCGATCAACAATGGATAAGTTCTTCTGCTGATAGCAGTTTGGTTCAAGAATATCTACTCAGAGATGCAAGCGAGTATTTACGCTATTTTACCAGTAAAGACGATGTCTTAAGCGAAATCTTCTTAACCGATCAATTCGGTTGTTTGGTGGCAACGACCGATAAAACAACGGATTTTTATCAGGCTGATGAGACATGGTGGAAGGATTCGTATAATGGTGGGGCAGGAAGGGTTGTGATCGGCGATGTCGAATGGAACGATGCCAGCCAAGAGTGGGTCATTCCGGTCAGTGTTCCGGTGCGTGATAAGAGCAATGCAGTGATCGGCATCCTTAAGGCCTCGATTGCCGTCGACCGTTATTTTATTTCATTGAGCCAGATGCGTTTTGGCGAAAGCGGGCATGTCTTGATATTGAATGATAAAGGGC
>CAZJJL010000168.1:1490-3623 GCA_964546325.1 uncultured Planctomycetales bacterium
GTTTTTTATGAAAAATCCCTATCCGGACAATATCAAATACCGGAAGGGTCTGAGTTCTTTAAAAGCGTAAGTGCTCAAAAGACGATTACTATAGAGCATTCTCCGGTATATGGTAAAGGATACTATGTCATTTGTTCTCCCGTTTATCTTGGGGAGCTCGCTGTGCAGGATTTTCGCTGGTATGTTTGCATCGAAATAAAGAAGAGCCAGATGTTTGCGTCGCTGCAGAATTTCCTTATCGGGATGCTTATTTTAGCGGTTACTTTGATCATGGTTGCCATCCTGTTGGGGTTGGAAAGCGGCAGGCGTTTTGCTGAGCCTGTTCAGAAATTAAAATTTGCGGCTGAGCGAATTGCGCAGGGCGATTTTAACGCAACCGTGCGCATTGATACGCATGACGAGATCGAGGTTTTGGCCAATACATTCTCAAGGATGGCGCAAGACCTTCAGCGGTTTACCGACGAGCTTAATAAGCGCAATGAAGCGTTGGAGTTGTCGAATCGCGACTATCAGCGCATGACGGAACAACTTCAGCTTGTTAATCAGGAATTGACGGCGGTTAAGGAGGAATTAGAGGTAAAGGTCGATCATTTGGAGCAATTCAGTAAAATCTCTGTAGGGAGAGAATTGCGGATGCGGCAATTGAAAGATAAGATTGCGGCATTGGAAGAAGAGCTTTCGCGTTTGAAGGGAGCTTCTTGATGAGCAGAGAGAGCGTGCGGGTATTAATACTTGAAGATAATCCGGCAGAATGCCGGCTTGTAGAAGAAATGCTCATGTCCGTTGATCGTCCGTTGTTTTCGGTTGAATCAGTGACGAGCCTTGAAGCGGGCAAACAGGCGTTGGAGAAAAATGCGTATGATGTTTTGATTCTTGGCCTTGGCCTTGGGCAGGGCCAGGGGTTCGAAACGTTGAAGGCCATCCGTTCATTGGCGCCGCATATACCGATCGTTGTCTTGACTTTGCTCGACGATGAAAAAGTCGGGGTTCAGGCAATGCAGGAAGGCGCTCAGGACTATCTTATTAAAGCGCAGGTTAATGGTCCTTTCTTATCCCGCGCGTTACGGTATGCCATAGAGAGGGCAAAAACCCAGGATGATCTGCGCAGGGCGTCGTTCGAATGGGACAGGACGTTTAATGCTATTAACGATTCTATTATGCTTATTGATAAGGATTATCGCATAACGCGAGTCAATAAGGCAACATTTGCGTTATTTGATCTGAAACGTGAAGAGATCGTGGGGAAACGTTGTTTTGAGGTAACGCATCACATGGACAAACCGTGGCCGGATTGTCCATTCGGACAGACCCTGAGCGATTTGAAGCCCCATGTGACGGAATTAGTCAATTCTGAGGCGCAGACATGTTACTTGGTTTCTTCATCGCCTATTTTTGATTCCTCGGGTAATTTCTTAGGTATTGTCCATGTTACGCGGGATATATCGGAGTTAAAGAAAACAGAGCGATATCTTGAGAGACGTGTCCGTGATTTGGAGATCTTTCGTAAAGCCGCCGTTGACCGCGAATTAGTGATGGTCCGTCTTAAACGTAGATTGAAGGATATGGAAGAGAGAGTTAAACGAGTGGAAGGGATACTGTAAATATGTTTTTTGGTAGAAAACGGGCTGCGGGATGTCTTCTTACTGATGAAGTTGCCGCGCACTATAAGCTTTTTATAGACCACGTGCCGCTCCTTTTATGTATTCTTTCGGAAAAAGGGACATTTTTATCATGGAATAAATATGCGCAAGGGTTATTGGGTTTCTCTTCAGGTGAGATCGTGCATCATAAGACACTTGCCGATATCAGTGTTGAGGCGTTTTGCGCTGACGAAATAATTCGTCAGGCTCGTCAGAAATCGGCGCATTCCGCGCCTCTTGATCTGCGGCATAAGGATGGCAGGCGCGTTCCTGTTGTGCTGGTGCTTGTCCCTTACAGGAACTCATCGGGCACTCTTGTCGCATATTATGCTTTTGCCGAGAATGCGTCTACTCAAAAGAAGGCGGAACATGACCGGCGTACGCATGAGGAGACACTGCGGGGTATCATTGACAACGTGGGATTGGGGGTTTTGCTCATTAACCCGCAGATGAAGATCGTATTAATGAATAAACAGGTAAAAGAATGGTTTCC
>CAZJJL010000169.1:0-3594 GCA_964546325.1 uncultured Planctomycetales bacterium
TGGGCAAATGGTCGATCACGATCGAACAGCAATGGAAGGATGCGGGCGTTACGCATTTTCAGATGCTGGATGTCGTGACCGGAAAATTGCAGGAGTCGGTGCTATAAAAAGAGGCAATAGTCAGGGCAAAGAAAGCGCGGTACAAGGTGTCAGGGATATTTGCCTAATACCTGCTTTGAGTTCCAGGGTTCCGCTGGGGTAATGTCAAATAAATTGTGTAAATTGGGTTAAAGGTTTCTCTTGCCAGTTGGAGTTTAAGCGGCAAAAAATAGCGTAAATGATCCGGCTGACGCTGTCGGTGTTTGTAAAGCATCCCATCGGCCTGGTGCGGCGCCTGACTTCCCGGAATGCTCGCTCGATGATGTTGGTTGTCCGGATCTGACGACGGATAAATTCGCGGTATTGCTCCTTGACCGGAATCTGCAAAAAAGCTAAAAGGCTGTCTAAATCTTGGGCTACGGATTCGATGACTTTCGGATAAGCCCGTGCCCAGTGCCGACGCAGGTGTTTGAAGGCGGTGATGGCCTGGCGATGGGAAGAGGCGTTATAAATCTTGCGGGCCTCAATTTTGAACGCTTTAGTATCGGCTTTTTTGAGATGTTTGGTGCAGTTACGGAGTTTGTGAACCCAACATCGTTGATGCTTGGCGTGGGGGTAGACCAAGTCGACGGCGTTGATAAATCCGCAGGAACCGTCGGTAACGACGAGTTTGAGGTTCTCGCCCTTGAGCCCGCGCTCGAAGAGGTTGTTCAAGAACCCCTCGCAGGCGTGATTGGATTCGCTGTTGGCGGTCCGGAAGGCGATCAATTCCTTTTTTCCGAAGAGCGTGATGCCGTAAGCGACGAGCACGAGGATTTTCCTGGCTTTGAGTGACCCTTTGACCGAGATGGCGATGCCGTCAAGGAACAAGAACTGATATTCGTCTAAAAGTTTGCGTTGGTGGAAGGCCTTGACCTGGGCGTTGAGTGATTTGGTGATCCGCGAAACGGCTGAGGCCGAGATATTGGCGCCGAGAATAGGCTTTAAGACCCCGGAGACTTCTCGAGTCGAGATGCCGCGTAAGAAGGCATTGCAGATGAGCGTATTGACGGTATCCTGACGGCGCTGGTATCGCGAGAAGACCGCTGGCTTAAATAGGCCATGCCGCGACCGCGGAACGGCGATGTTTTCGATCGGCCCCAGAGTGGTGTCCAGGTGGCGATAATAATGACCGTTGCGGTAATCGAGGCGGTCCGGAGTTCTTTGATATCTTTCTCGTTGTTGATATTGGAACATCTCTTCATCCAGGGTGTCTTCAATCATTTTGCGTGCCATCTTACGCAGGTATTGACTCACATCGACCCAAAAGTCTTTAGGGTCAATCTGATTCATAAAATCCTTGACCCGACCCCAACGGTGGTTTAAAGTTTGAAATGTATTGTTCATGGCGTATCCTTTCTGTTGAGGGCTGACATGGGTCAACCCTGGTTGAACATTTTCCAAACAGAAAGATACGCCTTTTTTTGTTACTGCAAAATCAATTTACACACAATCTGGTATACCACCTTCCGCTGGGTTTCGTTTGACAAAAACAAAAACGGATGGTATATTCTATTTATGAACTGTTGTTCATTAATTAAATAGTATTCATATGAGGGATAGATGGTTATATTAAGCAGAAAAGAGAGAGATCGACAATTACGCAGATCCGATATTTTTAAGGCGGCAGAGCATATATTTGCTTTGAAAGGATACCACAAGGCAACAATAAGAGATATTGCAAAAGAAGCCCAATACGGAACCGGGACGGTTTATCTGCATTTTAAAAATAAAGATACTCTTTATTTCGCATTGCTCGAAGAAAAATTAAAATGCTTATTTATTTTGATTAAAGAGAAGACCGGGCAAGTGAAAGATGCAAAGAAGAAATTGGAGATTTTTATACGAGAAGGTTTATTTTTCTTCGAGAAAAATCAGGATTTTTTTCAGATATTTGTCTCAGAGGGAGGTGAACCATATGCCGAGACAGGATTTCTGAAATCTTCTATTGGTTTACAATTGCACGAATACACAGAGAACCTGATTAAGGAAGCACAAGGGCAGGGGGTTGTTAACAGAAGTTTTGACCCGGAACAAATCAGTGATGTGCTTACATCTATTTTAAAAACAATAACTCTTAAGTGGCTACAAAAGAAAAAGAAAAAAGAAGAAAGTTTAGTCGGACTATCCGACACAACTCTTAGTTTGTTTCTATACGGCGCTGCACATAAATAACCCTCCTTTTAGTATTCCCCATTAATAATCTTTACAAAATTTTATTTACCTTGACAAATCTATATGTGAATGGTATGCTTTAATTGTGAACATACGTTCATATAGTGATGTATTGTTCAGAAACAACATAATAAAGAGTTTTTTGATTAAGATAGGGATAACGGTATGGCAATGAAGAAGCTATCGGGATTTACTATATGTTTATGCACTGTTGCAGCGCTTTCCTCTAATATTATCGCTTATGCGGATAATTTCCAAGAGGGATCGGTTTTAAAGATTGGACTTGAGGAAACCGTTCAGCGGGCGCTGGATACTAGTGAAGAATTAAAGATTAAGGATAGCGAGATTAAGAGAAGCAAAGGTGTTTATGGTGAAGTTCGCTCAGAGGCGTTACCGCATATTATCGGCCAATCGATTTGGACTAATAATATGGATTATCCGGATAAGGCCGCCAGCAAGTATTACGATCATTCGTTAGATACCGGGTTAAACGCTTCACAGCTTGTTTGGTCGTTTGGCAAAGTGATGTACGCAATAGATGCGGCTAAGAATGCCGTCGAAGCGACTCGTTGGAACAGTGAAGCGAGCAGGCAAGACGTTATTTTTGCCGCAAAATTAAGTTACTATAGCTGTCTGCTCGCCAGGAATACTTTATCTATAGCCGAGAAATCATATGCAGATGTTCTTGAGAATAAAAAATTGCTCGGTCAACGCTCTTATGGAGGCCGCAGCTCGAAATATGAGATCGTTAAAATGAATGCTGATGTTTCGGCTAGGATTCCGGCAGTCAATGAAGCCCGCACCCAATTTGATGCCGCCACTGAGACCTTAAGAAGGATCATTAATGTTGATTTTGACCGGAAAATTGAACTCGAGGGAAGTTTTCAAGAACAATACGCTAGTTTTAATTATGAAACGCTGGTGAATGCCTTGCATGCATACGAGCCTTCTTTGCAGGGGCTTGGTAAATCAATCGATTCTGCCGAGGCGAGTGTAAAAAGTAAGTACGCCAGTTTTTTACCTACGATTTCTGCCTTTGCCTCTATGAATTACAAGGGTGACTCTAATGAAAACAGCTTTTTGAAAAGAGATGAACTTGATAATTACTCTGCTGCCGGTCTTAAGGTGAGTATCCCAATTTGGGAAGGAGGAATAAAGGAAGCTCAACTGAGTAAAGCTAAAGCGGATAAAGAAATCGCTGTGCTCAGGAAAAAACAAGTGGAAAGAAACCTATTGTTAGAGCTTAAGAAAGCTTATTTAGAATATGAACAGTATAAGGATAATCTCACAGCAAATATCGAAGCAGTAAGCCTTGCCGACGAGGCCTTTAAGCAGACGCAA
>CAZJJL010000170.1:0-3232 GCA_964546325.1 uncultured Planctomycetales bacterium
TCCCGCAAGCGACTGCCTCGACGAAAAAAGGCGAATGGAAACGGTCAAACCTCATGGGTGTGGAATTATACGGAAAGACGCTTGGTATCGTCGGCCTTGGCCGTATCGGTACGGAAGTCGCTAAGCGTTCTCTTGCGTTCGGCATGAAGATCCTTGCCTACGACCCTTTTCTTTCGAAAGAGGTTGCCGAAAGCTTAGGCATAGAGATCGTTGATCTCAACGAATTATACGAGCGGGCCGACTATATTACGGTCCATACGCCGCTTACGGAAGATACCAAGCGGATGATTTCGACGGAAGCGTTCGGCCGTATGAAAAAAGGCGTGCGTATGATCAACTGCGCGCGCGGCGGTATTATCGACGAGAATGCGTTGATTCAGGCGATCAAGGATGGTATTGTCTCCGGCGCTGCCATGGATGTTTTTGAAAAAGAGCCTGTTTCCCCTGAGAGTGAACTTCTGAAATTCGATTCCGTGATCGTGACGCCGCATTTAGGCGCGTCGACGGAAGAGGCGCAGGTCAATGTCGCTATTGAAGTCGCCGAAATCGTTCGGGACGCGCTCTTAGGCAGGGGAATCCGCAATGCCGCTAATTATCCGTGCCTTGAGGCGGAAGTTTGTAAACTTCTTGATCCGTATATAAATTTGTGCGATAAGCTCGGTCTTTTTGCGGGGCAACTCGTTGAAGGCAGATATCAGGAGCTTTCAATTACCTATAGCGGCGATATCATTCAGTACGATTTAAGCCCGTTGACCATGGCGCTTTCTAAAGGGTTGCTTTCACCGATACTCAAGGAAACCGTGAACTTTATAAACGCGACGAGCCTTGCAAAAGAACGCGGTATCAGTATTAAAGAAGCTAAGTCATCGAAAGAAAAGGAGTTCGTGAACCTGGTGCAGATCGAGATCAAAACCGATAAAGGAAACCGCAGCGTTTGCGGCACGCTTTCGGCGAATAAACAGCCGCGTATCGTTAAAATAGACGATTTTTACGTTGAGGTTTCGCCGTATGGAGAGATGATCATGCTGCAGAATTGGGATAAACCGGGTATCATCGGGGCTATCGGTACCCTTTTGGCGCAGCATTCTATTAATATTGCGGCAATGACGTTCGGCCGCCAGGAGCTCGGCGGAAAAGCAGTGAGCATTTTGAACGTCGACAGCCCTATTTCGGTAGAGTTGCTGGGAAAAATAAAGAATATCAATAATGTTTTGGATGCAAAAGTCATCCGTACTTGAAAGAGAGCGCGCGATGTCTATGATAAAAATCTGGTTGCGAGGATGTTTTATTGCGTTATGCGGCGTGGGATTATGGGGGCAGCTGTATGCTCAGGACGTGACTATCCTTTTTACCGGCCAGACGCATGCGATGTTATATACGTGCAGTTGCCCTATTGAAACGGACGGCGGCGTTGCGCGCCGGGCTACGCTGATAAAGGAATTGCGCAAGGCTAATCCCGGAGCATTGTTGGTTGACGCGGGAGGCTTTTTTGCGGGAGGATTGCTTGACGAATATACCTCCAACGTTGATCTTGACCGGCAGCGCACCGAGATCAATCTCAAGGCCATGTCATTGATGCATTATGATGCCGTAGGGGTAGGTGCGGATGAGTTTAATTTCGGGAGAGCTTTCCTGGAAAAAAGAATGAAGGAGTCGGGAATCCCGTTCCTGAGTTGTAATGCCCAGCCAGGTGTTTTCTTACCTTATATAATAAAGGATGTGAATGGGGTTTCTGTAGCGATCATCGGGGTGACGGGTCCGGATGCGGCGGAAAAAGCAGGGGGCCTGGAGTTTTCTGACGCTCAAAAATCGGTTGCGGATACTGTTGCGCAATGCCGTCAAAAGGGAGCATCTCTGGTTGTGCTTTTGAGCGCTTTAAATGAAGAGGATTTATCCCGCATTTTGTACAGCGTTTCGGGCATTGATATAGCTATTACCCGCAATCCTGCTAAAGAACCGGTTATCGTTCAGAAGGCCGGCAAGGTCCTTGTTGCGTCTCCTTCGTGGCAGGGACGTAAAATGATCGTTTTGAAGGTGAAAACAGACAAAGCCGGTGCTCTTGTGGATTATGCCGTTGAAGATATCCGTCTTTCGGATGCGATAAAAGACGATCCTGGAATCAATGCTATTTTGCCCGTGTGTTTCTCCGATAGTAATTGCAAGAAAAAGGGGTATGCCGGTATGTGCCAGGATCCCGGTAGCATGAATTCCCGATGCCAATTTACTCCTTTGGCTAAGGTTCAACTTATCGTGGTCGAGCCGAAAGTATCCCGTATCGCAGGCACCGAAGGCGTTATTGATGCGTTGAAACAGGATTTTCCCGGGTTAGTGGTTACTACCTTGTCATATCCTGACGCCAAAGCCAAGGAGCTTGTTTCAAATCTCGCCATGGACACGTTACCGTTATTTATTTTTGGTAAGGATGTCGAGAAGAACAAGGGTTTCTTGCGTATTAAAGATAAAGTAATACACAAAGGGAATTATTACATCATAAAGCCGGAGTTCGGAGGCGTCTCTCATTTTCTAGCCCGCACCAAAACTCCCGGATCGGTCGATGTTTTTATAAGTTTGTTCGATCAGGCCACTCCTGAGACTCTTGAGGCAATAAAGGAGCTCAACCCTACGATCCATTTTCTGGCGGGAGAAGAAAAGGGGGGATTTGACGCTCGGAATGGTTCTCCCGAGGTTGAAGAATATCTTCGCGCCGTTTGTATTAAGAAATACGCGCCGGATAAATTCATGAATTATCTATCCTGCCGCAGCCGTAATATTAAGAGTTCGTGGTGGGACGATTGTGTCAGCGGCGTCGATACCAATCTCATTAAATCATGCGCGCGCGGACCGGAAGGGGCTGCGCTTTTGCGTTCGAATATTGCGGTTAATAAAGAAATAAAAGTGATGTTTGGTCCGACGTATTTGGTGGATAATGTGGAGGTCTTTTCGACCCAGGGCATTCCCACGAAAGACGAATTAAAAAAAGCGTTACGACATACAGCAAAATAAGAGGTGTACCCATGAAGAAAAAACCAGGTATCTATTTTATTGATGTGACTAACCGCGATGGCGTGCAGACATCGAGGATATGTCTTTCGAAACTTGAGAAAACAATGATCAACCTCTATTCGAATGAGATGGGGGTTTTTCAATCCGAGTTCGGGTTTCCGATGACGCACCATGAAACGAATTATTTGAACGCTAATTTGGAGCTTGCCGAAAAGGGGGTTTTATCGCC
>CAZJJL010000170.1:3242-3562 GCA_964546325.1 uncultured Planctomycetales bacterium
ATCCGGTTAAGCGGCTGGATCCGCGCGACCAAGTCTGACGTGGAAACAACATATAAATTAGTGCCGAAGATCAAGTATTTGAACCTTTCCATGTCGACATCAGACCAGATGATCGTGCATAAATTCAAGGGAAAACTCGATCATCAGTCGATCATCGATGAAATGGTTGAGGCGGTTGTGACTGCGCGCAAGCACGGCGCGTTAGCCTTAGGGGTGAATGCTGAGGACGCTTCGCGCACGAAGATCGAATACTTAATTAAATTTGCAAAAGCCCCCAATGAAGCCGGAGCAGACCGCATCCCCTATTGCGATACACTCCG
>CAZJJL010000171.1:0-3538 GCA_964546325.1 uncultured Planctomycetales bacterium
CGCGAGTTCAAATCTCGTCGACCCCGCCATTTGCTTCCGGCAAGTGGAGCGGTTTTAAAGCACTCTTGAAAAAGGGTGCTTTTTCTTTTTGGCGGGGGGCCGTTACAGCCATCAAATTCCCTTTTCTCCGCAGCTGCTTATCTGCTATAATAGTGCGCATACAAAGGAGAAGGGATGCGCTATTTCATAGGTTTTTTATGTGCTCTTTGTTGTATCGGCCAGGCGGTGAGTGGTTATGCCGCAGTTATACGAGAGACAAAATCCTCTGTCTTTTCTATAGATAGCGAACTTTTGGTCGATGGGGTGGTCGCAAAAAATATCGTTGACCTTGATTCCGGGAATAACGAAGATTCTTCCTCATATATAGGTATAGCCTATTCGTTCGGGTTTACCTTCGAAAATAAAGAGCGCTATGAAAAAGCGCGTGTGAAGCTGGAGCGTTACGGACCCGGCGATTATGACGCTCCGGTTTGGATACACCGGAAGCTTATCAATTCAGGCGGCTCCATTAAAGAATACCGTAACGATGAGCTTTTGCCTGAATTGGCAGAGATATGGTATGACACCCTGGCATGGAAACGCTTCGGCATAAAAGTCGGCCTATTCCCGTATGAGGTTGGCAACAGCTATAGTTTGAACGGTTGTTTTGAAAATCCGGGGGTTCTTCTCTACCGGTCTTTTGGCAATGCCTTGGCGAGATTTTATTATTGCAAACCGCTTTTGACCTATAAGAACCGTCTTGGCCCGCATATATCTCAAGAGCGCGATCAAGGCTATCGGTATTACCAGAACGCTGCGAATTTCTTTTCTACGGATGTTACCTTTGAAATAGATAATGCCACCGTGCAACCGTATGTGGGGATATTAGCCGATTATACATCACAAGGCAAGCGGGACAACATTTTTACGCAGCCGATCAAGCGCGATATCCTCGGCACGTATGGTCTGGCGTATAATTTTGAGAAAAACGGTTTTGTTTTAAAGATCGAGGGGGCGCATAATTTCGGTGAGGCGCAGGTTGCGGAAGTCGATTGGAAAAAAATAGAGCATACCGGGTATATGCTTTTTGCCGAGGCGAATTATAAGGTTACGTGGTTTACTCCTAAGGCCGCGTTTGTTATGGCAAGCGGGAATTCTGCGTCTCTTGAATCGGCGTTCAATCAGGACGCGACCCTTTTGAGCGGCAAGAATAGAGCGTTTAGCACGTATTCCCCTCTCAATAGGAATCTTGGCGTAACATTAAGCGGTTCTAATTGTGACCTTAAGCCCCTTGTTTTCATGGGCAACGGCAGTGGATTGCATTCCGGTGTGCCTCGTCCGGGTTCGCTGGTCTCGAGCGACTTTGAGGATCTTGTTATGCCATGGATCGGTCTGCAGATCGATCCGCATGAAAAAGTGAGCCTTGAGGTGACCTGGTATTATCTGCGCTCGTTTGCCAGGCCCGTCGGCATGTTGAACTCCGAAGCGCGGTATCTTTCAAAAGAGCTGGGCAATGAGATCGATCTTACGGTTGATTATAAGGTCAATAAGAATCTAACGCTGAGTTTTCTTGGCGGATACTTTTTCCCCGGAGGGTATTATAAAGAAGAGCGGGATGATACATCGGGCAGCCTTTTGTCTCCGTATGTGCGCGGAGACGGCGCTGCTTCATGCGCGTATCAAATGGAATTATCGATGGCACTGGTATTCTAACAAGGAGAAAAACGTGGCAACAATCGACGATTTTAAAAAAATAGAATTAAAGGTAGCGCAGATTAAAGATGTGCAGGACCATCCCGACGCCGACCGGCTCTATGTGCTGACGCTTGATGTGGGCGATAAGACCAAGCAGGTTGTCGCAGGGATCAAGCGTTCGTATGCCAAAGAAGAGCTTTTAGGAAAACAGGTCGTGGTTGTCGATAACCTTGATCCTGCGATGCTTCGCGGAGTTGAAAGCCAGGGCATGATCCTGGCTGCTTCCGATGATGAAGGGATATGTATCCTTTCGCCTCTGCGGCAGGTTAAACCGGGGAGCACCGTAAAATGATCCCTCTCCGGCAATTTGTCCCGAGCGATGTTTGTCTTGCCTGTCAAGGCTGCTGCCGTTTTGCCGAAGATAATTCGGTGTGGTTACCGTGTCTCCTTGACGAAGAGATACAGGATCTTTTGGATAAAAATATCCCTCCGGCGACCATTACCCTGGACCGTAAGATCGTTCCGAAACCCAAACATGACGGCGACGGATTTGTCTGCGCTTTTTTAAACGAGCAGGATAGTTCGTGTAAAATATACGGAATGCGTCCGTTCGAATGCCAGTTATATCCTTTTCTTATCGCGCTGCGGGGCAAAAAGGTTATTTTGACCGTTGATTTAAATTGCCCGTATATCGAAAAGACCGTAAATACCGAGGCATTCAAAGAATACGTGCGTTATTTGGAAGCATTCCTCAATGCGCCTGCGCAGGTTGAACTTTTGGGCAATAATCCGCATATTGTTCAGGCATATCAGGATGTGCTTGATGTTGTCGAGTTAAAGAACCACGATGAAGCGAAATAAGCTTCTCCTTGGGGATAAGCCTCTTTTTCAGAGGTATCTTCACCAGACCGCACGGCAGCTTTCCCCGTATTCGTTTGAAAATATCTACGTTTGGAAAGACCTCTATGATATCAGTTGGCAGATAGTTGAGGAGTCGCTCTGTGTTTTTTTTAAGGATCGGCACGGAGGTTTCTTGTATCTTCCGCCCCTCGGCGGACGGATTTCCGACAGTGCTTTAAAGGGGATTTTTTCGCTACTGGATACCTGGAACAAGAATCCCGATATTTCCCGGATTGAAAATATCGACGAAGAGACGGTCCCTTTTTTTACGGCGCGGGGGTTCAAGGTTTACGAAAAACCCGGCGATTATGTCTGTCAGAGGTCTGCGATCGCGGGATTTTCCGGTGACGCCTTCAAATCAGAGAGGGCGTTGCGCAATTATTTTATAAAACACAACCGGTTTGTGTATGCGCCGTTTGTCCCCGGGGATGCGGCAGAGTGTTTGGATCTTTTTGATTCCTGGAGAAAAGAGCGGGTTCGTAAAGTCTCCGACGCCGTTTATCGCGGAATGATCGACGATACGCGCACGACTCTTTTGTTGGCGCTTGCCAACGCCCGCGCGCTCGGTTTTGTCGGCAGGACAGTCCGCATAGACGGGAAACTGAAAGCTTTTACGTTCGGCTATGCGTTGAGCGATGACACCCTGTGCGTGATGTTTGAGATTACCGATCTATCGATCAAAGGTCTCTCCGCGTTTCTATTCAGCATGTTTTGCCAGGAATTCGAGCGGTTTACGTTCGTCAATATTATGGATGATTCCGGACTTATGAATTTAAGGCGCACGAAGCTGGCGTATCATCCGGTCAGGATCGTGCCGAATTATGTAGCGGTACGAGTAGAAAATAATTTGTAGTCAGATCCTTGAGGCGCATAGGTTGCGTTTTACCGGAAACAAAAACCATCCTAGAGCGATGAGTTCAAAAGGCAGATATGAATCGCACGTTAGAGGAAATAGAGTTTACTA
>CAZJJL010000172.1:0-2335 GCA_964546325.1 uncultured Planctomycetales bacterium
ATATTACCCAAAACTTTAGCACCCCCTCCGATAACGACATTATTGCCGATAGTCGGATGGCGCTTCCCCTTTTCAAGGCCGGTTCCGCCCAGTGTTACTCCCTGGTACAAAAGCACGTCATCACCGATGACCGCGGTTTCCCCGATCACAACACCCATGCCATGATCGATAAAAAACCTCTTGCCGATCACCGCCCCCGGATGTATCTCGATACCGGTAATGCTGCGCCCCAACTGGCTCATCGCACGGGAGAGGAAGCAAAACCCCCGCTTATAAAACCAATGGCCGATGCGATGCATTACCAATGCGTGCAAACCCTGGTATAAAACTAAAACCGTCAGCGTACTGCAAGCTGCCGGATCTTTCGTGCGAATATTTTTGATCTCTTCGCGGAAAATTATGCCGATAATCGCATACTTCAAAACAATGAATCCTACAAGAATCGTTAAACCAAAAAGGAAAAGGCTCATGTTGAACTCCTTACGCTTTTATTGAGTGAAACCCCTCAACTGCGGGGTTATTTCTCCTTGAACCCTGGTTTTTTATCCCGTAAAACTCCAACGAATGCGTCATATTTTGCGAAACAAAATTGAGCGCTAATTATGTTTAAATTAGCGAAATCCCGTTCTGTGGGATTGACACGCAATGAGTTGGAGCAACACCAGCTCTTCTATTGAATGGTATCCCGTACTATCAAAACAACGGCGTATGCTGCAATCGCCGCACCTGTACCAACATCTCCCAGCCCTTCGTTCGTCTTTGCCTTTACGGAAACACTGTCGGGAGAAATGCCTAAAATCGAAGCAATCATGGATTGTATTTGTTTTTTATACGATGTCAACTTTGGTTCCTGACACAAAATAACCGTATCAATATGAGCAATGGAAAACTTTTTATTGCGAATCTTAAGAAACGCCTCGGTTAATAATTTTGCGCTATCCGCATTTTTATATCGATCATCCGTATCCGGAAAAAGCTCACCGATATCCCCAAGGCCAGCCGCCCCAAGTAAAGCATCGGTGATCGCATGTAAAAGCACATCCGCATCCGAATGCCCTAAGAGGCCTTTTGAATACGGAATATCAATGCCTCCTAAAATAAGCCGGCGGCCCTCAACTAACCGGTGCAGATCATATCCAAAACCTATTTTTGTTTCCATTTTGATGCAATAGCCTCCGCCAATACCAGATCTTCCGGCGTAGTAACTTTTATATTATAGTAAGAGCCCATAACCACAGAAACATGCTTGCCTGATTTTTCAACAAGCATCGCATCATCCGTAACATTTGCGTTACCATATTTCCGGAACGCTTCCCGGATAAGAGGTACTTTAAAACCCTGCGGCGTCTGAATCTCCCACAGATTACTGCGATCTATGGTTTGCTCAACTATCAGATTTTTTGTTTTTACACACGACACACGACGCACGACGCATGACGATTTTATTTTTTTAACGGTAGCCTTCACCGGCACTCCCACGACTGCCGCACCCGTTTTTTCCGTTGCGGCAATAACCGCAGAGATAACGCTCCGATCGATGAACGGGCGCGCCGAATCATGGATTAAAACAATCGTAGCCTGCGGATGAAGCGCTTCCAAAGCATGGGCAACAGAATCCCTGCGTTCTTTACCTCCGTAAACCACTGCCCGAACCTTTGAGATCTTATAACGCCGTATCAGCGCTTCAATCGCATTGCGATTCTCGGCATTAACGGCTACAATAATATCGCGTATACGCGCATGCTTCTGCAATGCCCTGAAGCTATACACAATAGCCTCACGCGACTTGATCCGGGCAAGCGGTTTGGATATCTTCGAACCAAACCGGGACCCCTTTCCCGCGGCAAGGACAATCGCACTGACATACATTAGCGTTCTAATTTCGCAAAGATCATCCTGCCTGCCTGTGTCTGCAGAACCGAAGTAACCGTAACTTTCACATCTTGGCCGATGAAACGACGGGAATCCTCAACCACAATCATCGTACCGTCTTCAAGATACCCGATAGCCTGATTATGCTCTTTCCCCTCTTTAATAAGTTTAACGTGCATCTGCTCACCGGGAAAGACAACGGGCTTTAAAGCGTTGGCCATCTCATTGATATTCAGGATCTTGATCCCTTGAAGGCTGGCAACGCGATTAAGATTAAAATCAACCGTCATGATCTTTGCCTCCATGACTTTCGCTAACTTTACCAGTTTGGCGTCAACCTCATGCACTTCAGGGAACTCCTCATCATGCAAAGAGATCGACTGTGCCGCGTCCTTTTGCATCGTATGAAGCATCTCCAAACCGCGTCTTCCTCTTTGACGTTTCATAGGATCGGTCGAATCGG
>CAZJJL010000172.1:2345-3490 GCA_964546325.1 uncultured Planctomycetales bacterium
CGATCTGTTGTAGTTCCTTGAGAACGAATTTCGGGATAACAAGCTTGCCTTCGATGAATTTTGTCTTGAGAATATCAAGGATCCTGCCGTCGATAATAACGCTCGTATCAAGGATTGTCACTTCTTCCATCTGATCCTGACGGCGCAAACGGATATACGGGATAATAACGTTAAATTCATCCTTACCTCGCAAGCCGATAACCATGCCTAAATAACAAAACACCAGTGTCAATGTCACGCGCACCTGTGCAAGCTGATCAGCCGGGATCGGAGCTAGGCTGAAGGCGTCGGAAACAAGTTTGGACATAATAAGACCGAGGATCAAACCAAAAACCGAACTCGAAAGCCCCCTCACCGAAACTTTACGCATGCCGATCTCAAGTAAAATAATAATGATCGACGCGCCAAACCCGACCAACATACCGATCCAACCGGTACCTTTGAGTTCAAGCGCCTGATACCCTATAACCATACTGATGAAAACGAATAATAAGCGTACGGACAATAAATTCATTTTACCTCCTTACTGCAATATCCAGCGCTTCCTGCAAGGTCGCGACCGGTATTACTTCAATGGCGTCTTTTTTATAGGTAAGGTTCTTACGATTATTCGCGGGTATTATGCAATGTTTAAAACCTAGTTTCGCTGCCTCGTTCACGCGAAGCCCTGCCTGGGAAATACTGCGTATCTCACCAGCCAACCCAACTTCCCCTAACACAACCGTATCCGCCATAATAACACAGTCGTGTAATGCGGAAGCAACCGCGACACTCACCGCAAGATCCGCCGCAGGATCGACTATTTTTATTCCTCCCGCGACATTAACGAAAATATCTTCGGCCTCAAGATGCAAACCCATGCGTTTCTCAAGGACCGCAACCAGCAACGCAAGACGGTTGTAATCAAATCCCTGGGCTTTTCGCGTGGCGTACCCAAAATTCGCCTTGCTCACTAAGGATTGGATCTCAACCAACAATGGACGCGTCCCTTCAAGGACCGCCGAAACCACCGATCCGGACGCGTCGCGAGGACGCTCTGAAAGGAATATCTCGGAAGGATTTGCTACTTCCGACAAACCCTCTGCGCCCATTTCAAAAACGCCGATCTCGTTCGTCGAACCAAAACGATTCTTTACTCCGCGCAA
>CAZJJL010000173.1:0-3449 GCA_964546325.1 uncultured Planctomycetales bacterium
ATATTCGAGGATTTTGCCGAGTCGGTAAAGAATCTTGGCTTGTATTGGTTGTTGATCAATGAACCGCTGCCTTGATGGGATAAGGAGTAGTTATGAACATGCCATTAAAGATCCTCTTGGTTGAAGATTCAGAGAACGATGCTGCCTTGCTTGTTAGAGAGCTTTCAAAAGGGGGAGTAGACTTTTCTTTTGAGCGCGTTGAAACTGCGGAGTCAATGGAACGTGCTTTTAAGGAGCAGCGTTGGGATTTGATCATCGCCGACTATAAAATGCCCCGTTTTAGCGGGCTGGAGGCAGTGTTCCTGGCCAAGGAGAAAGACGCTGCCATACCGGTGATCATTGTCTCAGGCACCGTCGGAGAAGATGTGGCGGTTGAAACGATAAAAGCCGGGGCCAATGATTATTTATTAAAAGGAAATCTGATACGTTTAGTGCCTGCGGTACAGCGCGCGTTACGGGAATCTCAGATGTTCCGTGAACATAAACAGATGCAGGAAGAGCTCGTGCGTTCCAATACGGAACTTCAGCAGTTCGCGTATTCCCTTTCCCATGATTTACAAGAGCCACTGCATATGGTTGTCAGTTATGTGCGTTTATTGCAGCAGCGGTATAAAGGGAGATTTGATACGGATGCGGATGGATTCATAGATTTTGCTGTTTCCGGAGGAACGCGCATGCAAGAAATGATCAATGGGCTCTTGGAGTATTCGCGCGTCAATACTCGGGGCGATAAATTCACCGTGGTGGATACCGGAATGGTTTTAAAGGGCGCCTTGGATAATTTGCGCTTTATGATCCAAGACGCGCATGCGGTCGTTACCCATGACCCCTTGCCGGGTGTTTGGGCTGATGAGATACAGTTGGTGCGCGTTTTTCAAAATCTTATCAGCAATGCTCTTAAATTCAAAGGCACGCAGCCTCCCGTAATCCATATCTCGTGCGTCCTTCAGGATACAGAATATGTTTTTAGTATTAAAGATAACGGCATAGGATTAGCGGTTGAATTCCAGGAACGAATTTTTGGCTTTTTCCAAAAGCTGCACGGAAGCGCCTACGCGGGGGTCGGTATCGGACTTACGATTACCAAGCGTATTATTGAGCGTCACGCCGGCCGCATATGGGTTGAGTCTTGCCCGGATAAAGGGTCGACTTTTTTCTTTAGCATCCCCCTCTCCCCTAAGGAGGGAGATAAGCCGTGATGACGGACAAAAGCCGTATGCGTCTTCTTCTGATCGAAGATAACCCCGGCGAAGCGCGGCTTATCCAGGAAATGCTGGTACACGCCTCATCGGTAATATTTGATATTGTGTGGGCCGATTCACTGCGTGCCGGATTAACGCGGTTACATGAACAAGAGTTCGATATTATGATCCTTGATCTGGGGCTATCGGACAGCCAGGGCTTGGATACGCTTAAACAGATCCACGCAAAATATGCCGAAATTCCGGTCGTTGTTGTTACGATGCTTTCGGATGAATCTGTCGGCGTGCAGGCAGTTCAACTCGGCGCACAGGACCATCTTTTAAAACCGCAATTAACCGCTCCCCTGTTGATCCGCTCCCTGCAATATGCTTTAGAACGCAAGCATGCGGAACGTTCCATGCGCGAAAGCCAAGAACGTTTTCGCATTCTTACCGCAATGTCTCCCTCAGGGGTTTTTTTGACGGATGCAAAAGGGAAATATATATATGTGAACCAATCGTGGCTTGATATGTCGGGGCTGAGTTCTCATGGGCCTTTGGGTGACGGGTGGTCCCAGGCAGTGTTTTCCGACGACCGCGCTTCTATTGTTGCTGCCTGGAATAATTTTATTGCCGGAGATGGCGCCTGGGAACGAGAATACCGTTTAAGCGCTCCCGGAGGCAAGCTTGTGTGGGTCTATAGCAAAGCTGTTGCGCTTCGGGATGATCAGAATCGCATTACCGGATATTTGGGGTCCAATACCGATATTACCGAACGCAAGTTAGTCGAGACTGCGTTGCGTAAGCAACGGGATAGGATGCAGCGGTAC
This sequence comes from uncultured Planctomycetales bacterium, assembly GCA_964546325.1. Taxonomy (GTDB): domain Bacteria; phylum Omnitrophota; class Gorgyraeia; order Gygaellales; family Profunditerraquicolaceae; genus DAONEO01. The sequence continues at coordinate 2,012 of CAZJJL010000173.1, forward strand.
CTTGATATCGCAGGGACCATCATTATTATGCTTGATCGTGACGGGTGCGTAACGCTTGTGAATAAGAAAGGATGCGAAGTCTTTGGGCATAACGAGCATGAAATAATCGGAAAGAATTGTTTTGATTTGTACGTGCCGCAGGAATATCGCGATCGCGTTAAAAACTTATTCCGTCTTTTTATCGCCGGGAAGTTTAAGGATATCGAATATAACGAGGTAGAGATCGTTAATGCCCGCGGCGAACGGAAGATAATCTCCTGGCATAATACGCCTTTATATGATGCGGCAGGTTTGATCATCGGTGCGCTTTCTTCCGGAGAAGACGTTACCGAGCGACGCCGACTTGAAAAGGATAAGGAATTGCGCGCGGAGCGGATCATTCGTTTTCAACGGGTTTTGTTGGCTATGGCTAAGGAGGGGACCGCTGATTTACAGCGTGTTGTCGGTAGGGTTGTTGAAGTTGCCGCTGAAGTCCTCCATGTGGAACGTGTGAGTGCCCGATTCTTTGACAATGCCCATGGTTCATTATTGAGCGAGGATGTCTTTGAGGCATCCGGAAAGCGCCATGCGCGCGGAGAGGTTTTTTCGGTTTCCGAGTTTCCGCGGTATTGCAGGGCGCTTGAAGAAAATCGCGTCATTGCAGCAGACGATATCCTTTCCGATAGTCGCACGAGCGAGTTATCCGGAAGTTTATTGTGTGGCCGGGGCGTTACGTCGTTGCTGGATGTCCCTATCCGCCTTCATGGAAAAGTTGTCGGCGTGGTCAGCAGCGAGCATTCGGGAGAAAAAAGGCATTGGTTGGAAGAAGAACAGGATTTTGTAGGGTCCCTTGCTGATTTTATCGCGCTTTCCATGGAAACACTGGAACGTAAAGAGGCGGAAGATGCTTTGCGTAAGAGCGAGGGGAGGCTCTGGACTGTTTTTGAGTCGGCAAAAGATGTCGCTTTTATCGTGACGGATTATCTTGGCGGGCAATCCCGGATTTTGGAGTTTAGCGTAGGCGCGCAGGCGATCTTTGGGTACGATCGTCAAGAAGTTATCGGCGGCCCCGTTGCAATGCTGCATTTTCCCGATAGTTTTTTACATGAACAAGAGCTGCGTGAGGGGCAAAGTATCGTTTCCCGGGAGATACTGTTAGAACGTAAAGACAAGGGGGCATTTCCCGCCTCGTGTTCTGTCTATGTTTTGGTTGACGCCCGGGGACAGCCGTATGGTTTGTTATGGGTGGTGCTGGATTTGACCGAACGCAAGCGTTTCGAAGAGAGGCTCTCCAAGATCAACGAGTGCTTTTTGCATTTTGTCCCTGATCCGAATGAGAATATTGAGCGTTTGACCATTTTGTGCGGTGATGTGCTTCAGGCCGACACCGTTTTGTATAACCGTCTGGAAGACGGAAAATTATGCTCTGTAGGGCAATGGAATACCCCGGAAGATTTTG
>CAZJJL010000174.1:0-3429 GCA_964546325.1 uncultured Planctomycetales bacterium
TAGACCTTTGACCATAGACTATAGGCTCCGTATAGTTTTTGATATCCCTATGAGTTATCGGCTACGGGCCATGAACGGATATTGCGTTAAGCTTAAATAATAGTTGACCGGAAGCGTAAGTTATGTTACATTCATAATAATTTTTATCCTTCCGGGTGCCGCTTAAAAGCGCGCGTCGTAAGAAAGAAGGCTTGAAAAAGTCCCATTTCGATGGTACACTTGTTCAATATTGTGTAACGATTGAGGAGGAAGCATGAAGCACGTTCGTTTTGCTTGTGTTTGGATATTCCTAGGGGCATTGCTGCTTGCAGGATGCCAAAATTCCACTACGACATCAACAGTCAAAGGCCAAAAAGTGATCACGGTTTGGCACTGGATGACTGACCGCGACGCCGCCTTCCAGCAGTTAGCTAAAGACTACGAAGCAAAAACCGGTATAAAAGTCAATTTCGAGTTGTACGCTCCTTCCGACGCATATTCCCAAAAAGTTCGCGCTGCAGCTCAGGGAGCTACGCTGCCTGACGTATTCGGCATTTTAGGTGAAAAGCGCGATTTCGCGTCATTTATCAAAGCCGGCCATATTCTTGATCTGACTCCGTTCATGGATGAAAACCAGGGCGCTTGGAAGAACAAACTTTATCCTAAAGCCTTGGCAATTAGCGAGTTTACTGCCGATAATACGTATGGCATTACTCCCGGATACTATGGAGTTCCGATCGATGTTATGACCATCCAGATGGTTTATAATAAAGATCTTTTTAAGGAACTCGGTCTTAATCCCAATAAACCCCCGGTTACGTTTGAGGAGTTCCTAGATATAGGTAAGAAGATCAAAGAAAAGAAGATGCAGGGGTTGGTTTCCGGGTGGGGTGAAGTTTGGATGATCGATTGTCTTGCCAATAATTTTGCTTTCAATATTATGGGAAAAGATAAGTTTTTGGCAACGTTGCGCGGCGAAGTGCCGTATACCGATCCTGACTGGGTCAAAGTCTTAACGCTTTTTAAAGAGATGCAGGATTCAGGGGTATTGGCGACGGGCCTGGTTACGATGATCAACAAAAATGCCGAACAGCTCTTTGCTAATAGCAGGGCTGTTTTTGCTTTTAACGGTTCCTGGTGTGTTAACGTTTATAAGGGGATGAACCCCACGTTGAATTACGCTGCCATGCTGCCGCCGAAAGTTTCCGATGCCTTTCCGCGCTCTGTGTGGGGAGGAGCCGGTTCATCGTTTATGGTCAACGCGCGCGCTGCGAATAAAGATGAAGCGGTAAAGTTCCTTCAATGGTTAACGGATAAAGATCAGCAGGCGTATTTGGCTGAAAAGACGAATAATCTTCCGGCAAATAAGGAGAGTTTAAAGAAGATACCCGATATCCTGGCTCAATTTTCGGCTGGCATGGATGTTGCAACGCATCCGAATGTATGGGGTATCTCCGAGTTCCCCGCGGTCATAGAAGCGCTGGATAAAGGTATTCAGTCGATCATTATCGGAGAAAAAACTCCTGAGCAGATCGCCGCTGAAGTGCAGAAGATCAAAGAACGCGAATTAGCAAAGAAGAAGAAATAGCCTGGACCTTGAGGCGGTTATTGAATTCAGGTGAACGGGATCACATATGAAATTTAAATCGACACTTGAGAATTATGTTTTTGTCCTTCCTGCAATAACGATCTTTATGATCTTTTATGTCATTCCGTTCGTTTGGGTTTTCCAGTTGGGCATGTTTGAATGGGATGGGATATTGCCGACTAAGACTTTCGTCGGATTGGCGAATTTCTGGGAGATCTTTACGCAAGATAAGATATGGTGGTCATCCCTTTTGAACGTCGGCTATATTACGCTTATCGCGTTGACCTTGCAGAACGCTTTGGCATTTCTCTTGGCCTGGGCATGCGACCGCGAGATCAAGATGAAGAACTTTTATCGCGTTATTTTCTTCATCCCTCCGGTACTTTCGGAAGTCGTAGTCGGTTTAGTCTGGCAGTGGATATTAGACGGCAATTACGGGCTTTTAAACGGATGGTTGCATCAGATGGGGCTTCAGGCATGGGCCAGGAATTGGCTTTCTGATCCGCAGACAGCGTTGACAACCGTCGCCGTGGTGCATTGCTGGAAGGGGTTTGGCTGGGGTTTTCTGATCTTCTTGGCCGGTTTGCAGACGATCCCGAAAGAATTATATGAAGCAGCGCGTGTTGACGGCGCTAACGCGTGGCATTCCTTCAGGCACATAACGGTTCCGTTAATGATCCCGGTTGTGGTGCTTGTTGCCATTTTGACGGTTTTAGGGACGATGCAGGCATTTGTTTTGATCATTGCCATGACCGGCGGCGGTCCGGCGTATCATACGCAAGTTCCTGTTTTGCGTATTTTAGCTTCGATGAGAGGTTCATCGCGATTCGGATACGCCTGCGCGCAGGGTATCACCTTTGGTGTTATTTTAGTGTTGATCTCGTTCATTCAATATCGTTTCTCGAAACATTCAAGACAGTATACGTAATTACGGCATCGGATATTTTTATACACACGACACTCGACTCATGACACACGACTAAATTATGAAAACTACCGCGTATTATAAGACAAAAAAAGTCGCCATTAATGTTTTAGTGCACACGTTTCTTTTGGCTGTTTCCGTAACGTGTATCTTCCCGCTTCTCTGGATGGTCGCGTCAAGCCTTAAGACGCAAGAGACGATCTTTAAGGATATGTCGCTTTTACCGGCGCATCCGCATTTTGAGAATTATGTGCGTGCATGGGTTGAGGGCGGGTTCGGGAGGTATTTTCTGAACAGTATTTTTTATACGGTTGTCGTCGTCGCCGGAATTGTCGTTGTTTCTTCGATGGCGGCGTACGCGTTCTCCCGCCTTAAATTCCCGGGCAAGAATTTGTTCTTTTTTATGTTCATGGCAGCGATGATGATCCCGATACCGGGAAGTTTTGTTCCGTTGTACGTGTTGCTGAATAAACTTCATCTGCGCAATACTCCGATCGGATATATTCTGTGCATGATAAACGTCGGTTTATCAACGAGTATCTTTCTTTTAAAGACCTTTTTTGACAAGATGCCCAAAGAGCTTGAAGATGCGGCGCGTATTGACGGGTGCACGAAACTGGGAATTTGGTGGCATGTTGCTTTGCCGCTTGCAAAGCCCGTATTAGCGGTCGTGGTCGTTTTAAATGCGTTGAATGTTTGGAATGAATATATCCTGGCGCTGATCATTTTTGACAGCAAGCCTTTGATGCCGCTGCAGGTTGCTTTAACGCAATTCAGCGGTGAGTTTGTTACCGAGTATCCGCTGTTAATGGCCGGGCTTACGATCACCGCGTTGCCGATTATTCTGGTTTACCTTTTAATGCAGAAATATATCGTGAAAGGCGTTACGCAGGGTGCGCTCGTGGGATAGGGGTATTCAAAACGTATGAAGAGAAAC
>CAZJJL010000175.1:0-3415 GCA_964546325.1 uncultured Planctomycetales bacterium
ACAAACGAGCGCACCGCGGCAACCGCCTGGCGCGAATCACTGACCGTCTGAACTATAAACTCGCCGGTTGCTTCAAGATTGATCTTCGCTAATTCGCAAAAAGCTTTTTCGTCATCGATGATAAGAACCTTCTTCTTGTCCATATGCACTCTTCCCCGTCGTCAGTAAGATAGGTTATTCTTTGGCGCTATCCCGAATACGCATTACCTTTTCGATCTCCCGCTCCAGCTCTTCGGCAGTGACCGGTTTTTCTATATAGCCTTCATCATATAAGCTGGTTGACTTTGCCTTTGCCTCATCGGTCATCACCGCCGTAAGCATCACCACCGGGATAGAAATAGTATTATAATCTTTTTTAAGAAGTTCCAAAACTTTAAACCCGTCCATCTCCGGCATAAGAATATCCAAGAGAATGACATCGGGAGTAAACCGTTTTGCTGCGGCAAGCGCATGAGGGCTTTTATTTTCGATAAAAACCTCGAACCGGCCGCTCTTTTCAAGGTTGAGCTTCACCATCTGCGTAAAATCTTTTTCGTCGTCAATAATCAATATTTTCTTCTTTGTCATGCCTCATCCTCCTTTATATACCACACTGAAATCATCACGATTTCTCGCGAAATACCGGCAGCATGATAATTACTTTAGCGCCCTTTCCTGGCTGACTTTCTAAAGTCATCATCCCCCCATGGCTATCGATGATCGACCGGCAAATACTCAATCCCAATCCAACTCCCTGTCCGGGAGGCTTCGTCGTAAAAAACGGATCAAAGATCTTATGGATCAATTCCGGCTGAACTCCGGGGCCGGTGTCTTCTATCTCAACAACAAAAATATCATCACCCGGATGCAGGAAATCAGTGGCGCGGCGGCCAATTCCTTCCTGAACCTGGGCAAATGTCTTATGAAAGGTCCGTACTGTTAGTATACCACCTTTTGGCATGGCCTGAAAGGCATTTAAAACAACGTTCACAAAAACTTGCTCGAGCTGATGTTTATCGGCACGCACCGTTGATGCGCCGGATTGATACTCTTTGACGATCTCAATATTCTTCAGGATCAACTGTTTTTGCACGAGTGCCAGCGAACTCTCAATAATTGCCGGGATTTCCTGAGGCTTGAATTCAATGGAGCCGCTCCGCGTGAAATCAAGTAATCCGTGAATAATGCGATTTGCCCGCTCCACGGCTTCTTTGATCATCATCAACACTTCCGTGCGCGTTCCTTGCTTGGTGCCGAGGTCTTTTTCCAAAAATCCCACCCCCTGAATAATAATCCCAAGGGGATTCTTAACTTCATGCGCAATCCCGCTGGCAAGAGTGCCGACGACCTGCATTTTTTCGGCGTGGATCAACTGAGACTGGGTCTCGCGCAACCGTTGATAGGCATTTTTCAGCTCAAATTCAGACCGCTTCCGTTGGATAAGGCCGGAAAGGGTCGTTGAAACCGCATTCATGAACGCGTCTGTCGACGGTGTCCGGTGCGCCCCCTCTTGAAGATAAATATTAAGTACTCCCAAAACCTGCTGGCCAGACATGATAGGAGCGCAGTAGTGTCCATGCCCCGGCATCCCTTCATAATGAGCTTCGTGCCTGGCGTCAACACAACTACTAAACTCTATCTTCGAACTGAGAGCCGCGCACCCACAATGGCAAAATCCTTTCCGTACCCGAGAACACAACTGCACCCGCTGCTCAGATAACCCAAGCTGCGCCTTCATGACCAATATCTCAGGGTCATCCTCAATCAAAAAGATCGCTCCCTTTTTCTCCTGCGCGATCCAATCGGCTCCCAGAATAAGCTTCAGCGCCTGCACAAGAATATCTTCCAAGGTAGCGTCTTCAAGTGACAACCGCAATAACGCATTAATCGTATTCTGGACCGCATAACTGCGCGCGATCTCCTGCTCCGCTTTCTTTCGATCAGTAATATCACGGATGACGCCAACCAACATTTTTTTCCCCGAAACGGGATCCTTATGAAGCGCTTTTTTGGTCAGAATAACATGCGCCTGGCCATCTTTATCGGTAATTGCCTCCTCATTTTCATTGGCGATCCCGGTTGTCATGACAAAATTGTCATTCTCCCAAAAAACTTCTACTTGCTCCAACGGAAAGAAGTCGGCATCGGTCTTGCCGATTATTTCCTCCCGGGCTTTCCCGATCAGGTTACATTCCGCGTCATTGACGATCATTAACCGGTGCGCCTCATCCTTCACAAAGATCGGATCTCCGATCGTATTGATAATACTGTTTAAAAATTCTTTTGACTTACGTAATTCATCCTGCGCAGCCTTGATATCGGTAACATCGATAATAACCCCGACAAGGCCGGAAACCATGCCATACCGGTTATTGAAGGTCGCTTTATTAAAATAAACGTCCCTGCGCGTTCCTCCGGAACTCTGCACTTGCGCTTCGTAGACTTGCACCCCGGGGTTGCTGAAAAGCTGCGTATCAAGATCGCTATAGGTGCGCGCTAAATCTTCCGGAGCGATATCAAAAACGGTCTTGCCGATGATTTCAGCCCGGGACCTCCCAATAAAGCGTTCGAAGGCTTCGTTGCACCCAAGGTATTTACCGTCAAGATCCTTATAAAAAATCGGGTTGGGGATCGTGTCCATCAACCGCTGTAAAAATAAATACTGTTCGCGGATATGCTCTCTGGCATTCTTCAATTCCGTAATGTCATTACCGACACAGAGGATCTCTGACCCCTTGCCATCTTTATCATGCAATACCCGATTCGTCCAGGCAACAGTCACCCGCTCTCCGTTCTTACGCATATTCTCGTTCTCATTGGTCATATAGCGCTCGGGATTCTTGGCGATATCCCGGATCATCTCCTCCAAATTCTTACCCGACGCATCTGTTTCAGGAACGATCGTCCCCACAACCCTTTGGCCGATTATCTCATCGGCGCTAAAACCAAAAAATTTCTGCGCGAAATCATTAAAGAAGGTAACAACGCCGCTAGTATCCATACGTAAAATAATACTATTAGCGCCCTCAACAAGCTGCCGATAGTTAAACTCGCTTTTACGCAAAGAAACAAGCATCATTCTGCGCTCTTCTTCAATACCGATAGCCGCCGAAAGTATACCCATCGTCTTGCGATCAAGCTCGCTCAAAAGGACATCTCGGGTAAAAAGAGCGCATAATGACCCTACTGCCTTACCCCGGCATTTGACCACATGCCCTACGTATGTTTGTAAATGGTAGCGCACTACCGCCGGGTCTGTCTTGGCATATTCGGTTTCCGCAAGATGCTCTACCGAATATACGTCATCCCGAGCATGCGCGATAACATCGGAACAGATATGGCCTGCGGCATCAGAGACCGCGACAAAACCTTCCGGAGTGTTCCATTGCCCTACCGAGCATAATTTCCCGTCTTCCAAGCGATTATACAAGACGGT
>CAZJJL010000176.1:0-3404 GCA_964546325.1 uncultured Planctomycetales bacterium
GCCAATATCGATCTTAAGGGGTTTACCGATGATTTTTACGCCACGATGTCTGACGCGACACTTGCTCCCGTTTTACGTTCTTTGCAAATATTAAAAGAATCCGGCGTGCATCTTGAGATAACGAATTTAATCATATCCGGATACAATGACGATGAGCGTACTATTCGGAATATGTGTACTTGGATTGCGAAAAACCTTGGGCCTGATGTGCCCCTTCATTTTTCTCGGGCGTTTCCCCTGTATAAACTGACTGCTATTAATCCAACGCCGGTTCAGACATTGGAGAGAGCGCGTGAGATTGCGCGTTCCTGCGGGTTGCGCTATGTTTACATCGGCAATCTTGCGGGTAATATCGCTGAAAATACGTATTGTCCGCAGTGTAAGAAACTGCTCATCGAGCGTAAGGGCTATTATGTTACGCAGGATATGCTAAAACACGGGCACTGCCCGTATTGCGGCTTTAAAATCGACGGAAAATGGGAGTAATGGTATGACCATGAATTGTTTTGCGCTTATTTTTGTTTTATTGTGCAGCATACCGGTTTTCGCTCAAGAGGTCATTGAGCCTCATGTCGCAGGGTCATTTTATCCTGATAATCCCAAAGAACTTTCTGATATGATCGACGGGTTCATTTGGGGGGCGCATCCTGAGCCAATGCCGGGTTCGGTTTTCGCGCTTTTAGTGCCGCATGCCGGATACGGATTCTCAGGTCAAACAGCTGCCTACGGGTACTCCTTGATAAAGGATAAATCGTATAAAACGGTCGTAATTATTGGTTTAAGCCATCAATTTCCGCTTGAAGGCGCTTCAATTTATCCCAGGGGAACGTTTCGTACTCCTTTGGGGGATATTGAAGTTGATGCCGAATTTTCCGGTAAATTGCTTGGGAAAGATAAGGGTATAACTTTTGAGCCACGGGCATTTGCGTATGAGCATTCTATTGAAGTGCAACTGCCTTTCTTACAAAAAAGCTTAAAAAATTTTAAAATTGTCCCTATTGTGATGGGTAGCTGCAGTTTTGATGTTTGTAAGAAACTAGCCGGATTTTTAAAAGATGCCATTGGAGATAGGAAGGACGTCTTGATAATTGCCTCTGCCGATTTATATCATGGTTATGATTATGAAGAGGTTGATACGTTTGATTCCAATACGCTATCCTATGTGCAAAAAGAAGATGCGTTGGGTCTTTATAACGCTTTGCTCGACGGCACTGCGCAGATTTGCGGTCAGGGAGGAATGAGTGTTGTGGTGACACTGTTAGCTGCCAAAGATTTAGGCCATACGAAAGTCGCTGTTTTATATAGGACTAATTCGGCAGTCGTTACGGGTAAAAAGGAAAAAGGCCTTTGGACGGTAGGTTACGCAAGTTGCGCGATTGATAATCCGGAAGGAGCAGTGGCTATGCTTAATAAAGAGCAGCGTAAGACGTTGTTAGCTTTAGCGCGCGCATCAATAGAAACATATTTAAAGACAGGGAAAAGGTTAGCGGTTACTGAAAAAGACCCGCTTTTGAATCAGCACATGGGAGCTTTTGTGACTTTGACAGAACAGGGGAATCTGCGAGGATGTATCGGTAATTTGGTAGGGAATAAGGAGCTTTATCTGACTATTCGGGATATGGCTGTTGAAGCTGCCACCGGAGATCCTCGTTTTAATCCGGTTGAGCTTCCTGAACTCAAGAATATAGAGATTGAGATCTCTGTATTATCTCCGATGGAACGAGTACGCTCTGTCGATCAGATAGTGCTCGGTAAACACGGCGTAGTCGTAAGGAGCGGATATAAGAGCGGAGTATTTTTGCCTCAGGTAGCCACTGAAACAGGTTGGTCAAAAGAGGAATTTCTATCTCAATTATGCAGTCAGAAAGCGGGGCTTTCGCCTGACGCATGGAAAGATCCATCCATAGAACTCTATATTTTTAGCGCCGAAGTGTTTAATGAGGAAGAGAATTGAGTTCATGGCTTTTAGTTGATAAATAATATGTTAGTCGTGAGTCGAGTGTCGTGGGTCGCGTGTTTGTTTTCCGCCGGAGGCGGGATCGCAGTTTTATCCTATCAGCTATGACCTATGAGCTACGAGCTAAATATGTTTAAACTCCCGGTCACCTTTTTTCTTATCGGTTTATCCTTCGGAGCGGGCCCATGTCTTGCCAGCTGCGGGCCGCTTTTACTTTCGTACGTTGCCGGATCAGGAAAGAATGTTACCGGCAGTATTGCGGCGTATTTTCTGTTTTCTATCCCCCGTCTTATTATTTACGCAATCTTAAGTCTTGTTATATACGTTTGCGGCATCATGATGACACAGATCGCCATGGCACCTGTTATGCGGTATCTCACCGTCGGGGCGGGTGTTGTTTTTGTGCTTGTGGGAATTCTCGTTGCTACACAAAATCAACTGATGCATCGGACGTGTGCTTTATTCCAGGAGAAATTTATACGCAAAGACAAGAAAACCATTGTGCTCCTCGGCATTTGTGCGGGTATATTGCCGTGCGCGCCCCTTATTTCTGTGCTTTCATATATCGGGTTTGTCGCTCAGGGTTGGCATCAATGCGTTCTCTATGCGCTGGCATTTGGCTTAGGGACGTTCTTGTCACCCTTGCTTTTGATAACAGCTTTGGGGGGGCTTATCCCGTCGGTTATTAAAAACAACGCCAGGCTCAGGCGAACACTCGACATTATTTGTGGAAGCGTGATCGTGATCTTAGGGGTTTTATTGATGAGGAGAGTTTTCTAATGCAAAGAGTCTTTGTGCAAGGGATTTGTAGTAAGGGAGGCACGGTTGTTATCAATGATAAAAAACAGGTCCATCATATTACCCAGGTTTTGCGTTGTAAGGCCGGTGATTTCGTGGTTGTTTGTGACACTCAGAAAAATGAATATCTTTGCTTGATCCAATCATCCGGGGTTGAAGGATTAACATGCTCAGTCATAGAAAGTCGTAATAAAATGGAGGGTAAAAAGGGCGTTTATTTAGCTGTTGCCTGTGCCATTCCTAAGAATTCCCGTATTGATGAGGCGATCAACAAGCTTACTCAGGTTGGGGTAGACAGGATCATTCCCATGGTGACGGAACGCGTTATCGTAAAAATACGTAAAGAGAAGGCAGGGGCAAGACTTAAGCGTTGGGCTACTATTGCCGAGAGTGCTTCGGAGCAATGCCAGCGTATGGATGTTCCCGTGGTTGACGAGCCTACTGAATTTAAGCGAGTTTTAGAGATGTCAGAGGGATACGATATGAAGCTGATCCCCGCGCTTATTGATGAGCGCAAGACATTGCGGCATGTTCTTGATGCAACGCATGCTCAAAGAATTTTGCTCCTTATAGGCCCCGAAGGCGATTTTACCCCTGAGGAGTTACATGAGGCAAAGCAGAAAGGTTTTGTACCGATTACGCTGGGAAA
>CAZJJL010000177.1:0-3374 GCA_964546325.1 uncultured Planctomycetales bacterium
AGTGTACGAGTCTTTTTGGGGATTACAACAAAAACCATTCGAAAATACGCCCGATCCGAAATATATTTACTATTCCGGCAAGCATAAAGAGGCGATCGCGCGGCTTTTATACGCGGTGCGTGAGCATAAGGGGGCGGCCCTTTTAACCGGGGAATATGGCAGCGGTAAAACGCTTTTAAGCCGTGTGCTCTGGCATGAATTGCAGCAGGAACAGGTGTATCAATCGGCGTTCATCTTGAACCCGCGCCTATCGGGCCTTGAACTCCTTCAGGAAATTTTTCGTCAATTCGGCGGTAGCGATATCCCTGCCAATAAGATCGATCTCTTCCATGCGCTGCATAACATTTTTTACACTAATTTTAAAGGCTCTAAACATAATGTCGTCGTCGTTGACGAAGCGCAGGCGATCTCCTCAAGTGATATCTTCGAAGAACTCAGGCTCCTTTTGAACTTTCAACTGGACAACGCGTTCTTATTAACGATCATTTTGATGGGGCAGCCGGAACTGCGTCCTAAAATCGCGCAGTTGCCTCAATTCGCGCAGCGTATGTCCATCCGGTATCATTTGAATGCGTTGAACGAAACAGAGACGAAAGAATATATCGAGCATAGACTTGCAGTTGCCGGCGCTACACGGCAGATTTTCAGCGCGGAGGCTTGCGAAGGGATCTATTTCTTTTCCGCAGGGGTTCCCCGGAGAATAAACAATATCTGCGATCTAGCACTTTTGATCGGCTATGGGCAGAATGACCCAGTCATCGATAAGAACATCATTATCAAGGTGAGCGATGATTTAGAGCCTCCTTCAGCAGCCGGGCAGAAAAATATCCAGACAAGTTCTCTGATGCAGGAGCATGTTCCGCGGTCAGATTTGCCGATCGCGGATAAACCATCGGGTGTTTAATTTATGTTCAGCCTATCGGATATATTCGATAAATATAAAAAAGACCACGTAAAGCCCAAAGAATTGATAAGACCCGATTCTATTCTGCCTGATCCGCTTCCTTTGACTGACGGGGTGAGCATTTGGCAGGCAGTGCAATTTGTCAGTAGGGCTGCGAAAGATGAAAAAGCGGTTGCGGTATACGCTCCGCTGTGCGATGTTGCCGAGCAAGCATATGATGTGCAGGCTCCGTCAGTTCCCGGGTTAGGCCGCATGATACGGGCGGCGGTAGAACGCGCCCTGGCCTTGTTCATAGCCGATGACCAAGGCTTATTGCGATGCGCGCTCAACGAGTATCCGTCAACACAGGAATTCTTAAAGTATCATGCCGCTAATACCGTTATCTTTTCTTTAGAGATCGCTTCCGGGCTTGCCTATTCCAAGGACCGTCTTTTTGAAGTAGCATTGGCCGCTTTTTATCACGATATCGGTTTAGCGGCGTATAAAGATCTGGTGATGAAAACGGAGAAACTCAAACGTGATGAATGCGAGGCAGTGAAGCATCACTCCGCCGAAGGGTTGAAGCTGGCGCATAGTATTGACGCCTCCTTGAGCCAGAACGTGCAGGATACCATTATGCAAGAACACGAGCGCTTGGATGGTTCGGGATATCCGCTGGGCCTTAAAGATGCTCAGATCAATGAGATCCCCCAGATCGTCGGCTTAGCCAGCGCGTACGAAGCGATGACGCACGCGCGGGTGTACGGGGCGACATATACTTCCATGGAAGCCATACGGCTGATCGTCGATAATAAGAAGTCGTTCGATCCGCGCATCAAGAAAGCATTGATCAACCGCATCGGCGTTTTTCCCATAGGTACGTTAGTGCGCTTAAGTACGAATGAAATAGGCCTTGTTATCAAGCATAATCCCCGCTTGCCGTTGCGGCCGGTGGTGCAGGTTATGTTCGATCTCCGCGGAGTCCAGATGAAAGAAGACAAGATACTCGATCTTTCCGGTAATTTGATGATCTATGTTGATTCCTGTGTTGAGCGGCACAAAGCAGAGGCGACAGGGGTGAAATTATGAGTTACCGAACGCTTCCGGTCGTAGCTAAGGTAGGGATCATTTTCGCCGTCGCGGTTGCCCTGGGATTTTCGTTTGCCTATCTTGCCGATCGTTTGGAAAAACGTTCGGTCCCGAAATCAATTTCCCAATTACGTAAAAAGATCCGCACGGTCGATAAAACGCGCCTCGTAAAAGATCAGACGGCTTCGCTCGATACGATCGCGCAGCTTTCGCGCGAACTTGATCTGGCGCGTAAAGACCGGCGCAATGCGCTTGAGGAAGTCCGCCTGGCGCGCGATCGCGTTAAACTTTTAGAGCAAACGCAGATACCTGATTTAAAGAACCGTCTTGAAGGACAGGAAGCAAGTCTCCGTCAAAAAGAGAAAGAATGCGAGAAGTTGAAAGAAGAGGTTGTCCGGGAAAAGGCCAATGTCGTGGTGCAGGTCAATACGGTGAGAGTCCTTGAAGGCCGCATGCGCGATGGTGAAGCGGAAAAAGCTTCTCTGTCGGCGACGCTCAACAGCCTGCGCGTGAATATAACCCAGCAGGATACGCTTATTCAGACGCTCAACGATAACCTTAACCGTCAAAAGGCTTTGGTAAGTTTAAATGACGCGCAGCTCAAATCGTTGCAGGCAGATTTGGCGAAGGCGCGCGCTGAGGCAGAGACGCAGGATGAGATTATGAGGAGGGACGAATCCCGCATTCAGGATCTCTCGGATACGATCGCATCAATGAACCGTCAGATGGTACAACTTTCGGATGAACTTAAGATCAAGAAGGCGGAGGTCGATGATACCCGCCAGCAGGTTGTGCGGGCGCAACAAAATAGTCAGCAGTTACAAAACGATTACGACCTTTTGTTGCAGCAAATCGCGCAGCGCGATCAGGAGCGTAAAGTGATCGAAGGAAGGCTGACTCGCATGGAAGCGCTGAAGACTTCCGCGCAGGCCCTTACCGATGCGCAACGGCTGGAGACTTTAACGCAGCAGCAAAAAGTGGTGCAGCTTGAATCGGAAGCCGATTCGTATAAGCAAAAATTAGTGAATAAAGAGATCGAGCTTGACGCAAAGAATAAAGAGATCGCTTCGTTGCGGCAGGAAAATATCAGTTTAAGCGTGCGTTTAGCGACCGCGCAGAAAGAGCTTGAGGTCAGGGTCCAGGAAACTGCGGCGACCAAAGAAAGCGCGGAGGCAATGAAACGCAAAGTGGAAACATTGCTGAAAAAAGGGAATCGTTAGCATGAGGCGGATATCCCTATTTTTCCTTGTGGTTGCCTGGCTTGCCGTGGGTATTACTTCGAATGCGTTCGCCGATACGCGTGCGGAAGCGAAGTCGTGGTATCGTAAAGGGAACGTGTATTTGCGCGAAGGTAAATATGAAGAAGCCCAGCAAGCTTTTGCGTGCGCGGCAGGTGTTCTCG
>CAZJJL010000178.1:0-3353 GCA_964546325.1 uncultured Planctomycetales bacterium
TATTTGAAGTAAGTGCTAATGATATTGTCGAATTAGATTCTCCGCGCTGTGAGGGCTTCCCTAAGAGCTACGGTAAAAAGATCGTGCATGTGCATGATGATGACGGCAATGTCCATGACGCTTGGGTGTATTTTCGAATTGGCGAGGTAAAGGGTGATCCCTCTGAGGAGTATCGCAAGGCTGTATTAAAGGGCGCGAATGATTGCATGTTGCCTAAAGATTATATTGCGAATTATATTTGATACATGGATGATCATCTCGATGAATTTATGGAATATGACTTTGTCATGGGCGCAGACATGGTGAAATGCCCACACTGCGGAGCCGACGTGCCATGCAGTTTGTTTTTTGATGATGAGGTTGAATGCCCGGAGTGCGGAAAAAAGTTCAAGAAAAAAGATTCAGAATGATATTTTTGAATGACTTTGAGTAATTATTTGGTATAATGTAAAGAAATGACAAAGCCAATAGATTTAAAAGAAAAATTTCCTCATTTATCGAAAGCTCCCATTGTTGAAGCCGCTCTTGATATACGGGTTATTCCTTCCGCACAGTGGGATGAGACTGCTTTGCAGAGCGCATTAAAGCAACGCCTTCCCGATTTTCCGAAGGTTGAGACATTGCGTGAAGCGAGAGTCAAAATTGTGCCACCCGGCCAACCGGGACAGCCTGCTTTTGAGGATATCGGGTGCGTAGGTTTAAAACTTCATTCCAATGATAATCTTCACATCTCTCAGTTTAATAAAGGGGCATTTGTTTTTAGCCGGTTAAAGCCGTATTCGGATTGGGGTAAATTTAGTCACGAAGCATTGCGTCTTTGGGCGATTTATTGCGAGTTGCTTAAACCGACAGAAGTGAGGAGAATTGGTCTACGTTTTATAAATCGAATCGCTATTAAACGAGAAACAGTTGAACTCTCAGATTATTATAAATATCCGCCCGAGTTGTTAAAGGAGCTTAATTGGCCGCTTGCAGGGTATCTTCATCACGACGTAATGCGGATTCCTGAAACGCCTTATTCGGTTAATTTGATAAAAACCATTCAAAATGTGCCGGGAGAGATAGGATTAATTCTTGATATTGATGTATTTATGCAAAGTCAATTCAAATACGATGAGTTTCGGATCATTGAGTGCTTAGAAGAGATGCGGTGGGCAAAGAATAAAATATTTTTTAATAGCATAACAGAAAAAGCGTTAGAGGAGCTTAAATGACCAATATAGCCATGCCTTTAACTATTTCAGGATTTTCGAGCGACATTGCTTGTTTTGTTGCCCAACAAAGAGAAAATAGCTACGAACTATTGCAGGAGTCAAACGCATTAGGTTTTATTGCGAAGGGCACATTCCAGAAATTAGACGAGGTTTTTGAAGAGTGTTCATCTGCCGGGTGGGATGGTGCTAATGCAAAGCCTATCGCAGTAGAAACATTGCAGAACGCAAAAGCATTCTTAAAATCTTTTCCTCTTGGCATAGAGCCGCCGGATGTTGGTGTCGAACCTGACGGGGCCATCACTTTGGAGTGGTATAAATCTCCGGACAAGGTTATTTCTATCAGCATAAATCCGGGTGGTTGGTTATATTTTGCCGCTATCATTGGGGCTAAAAAGAGACATGGTGTGGACTTTGCCTTGTGCGATGTTTCAGAGGATTTATTGGGGCTAATCTCACAGGTTGTGGGGAAAGCAAGATGACATTCCCTGTGGCTCCCGATGAGCTTTTAGCAAGATACATTACTTCTTCAAGGTGGTTCCGCCAGCAGGATCAGACAGTCAAGCAAGATGCCTTTATTCCCCCAGAAAATCCGTTAGAGCTTTCAGTTACCCGCCACAGTACTCTTATTGAAGATGATATTTGGAGAATCGGAAGAAGCGTTGCCGGTGGAATGGGGCGTAATTTGCATGGCAGAGCTGATATAAAAACTGATTGTGTGATAGAGCAACGGCTTAGTGTGACTCCTCATCCGGTGCCGGATAATCCCAATCATGCGAATATTGTTGGTTGGCCTCTGGAAAAGAATGAAAGGAAAATGCGAGCTTTAGAATTAGCGAAAGCCGCTCGTTTTGTTCCTAACCCTGAAGCAGTGACGCAGACTCCATAATAAGAACGTTTCTAACCTGCTTCACCCAGCGACCCCAATTTATTTTTTGCCTGTTTTTGACAAGATGACTATAGGGTAACCTATAGTCAAAACGCAACTTAGCGCCGGCGAGACGAAAGTTCGAGCCAATCTTTTTCAAAAACTGGCGCTTTTCTTCTAGAGAACCACGGTGCGCTATGTAACTGGCTTGGCCAGCAGAAGTTACGATAGAGCGGGCCAGTTCGAGCCACACTTTACCCTTCCCCTCGCAACCTGCTAATTCTTCCTTCAATTTTATCTTCTTATTGAGCAGTACAGACTTCTTTTCTTTGTATTCTTCCTCGCTGATGATCCTACTGAGATAACCCTCAAGAAGAGTGTTTAACTTGCGGTCGATCTCTGCGATCTCGCTATTTATCGAGAGGGAAGGGGAAGGGTCAGCTAATCCGGTAGAGGCCCGCTCATCAAGCTTACTAAATAAAAATTTCGTCTGCTCCGGGCCAATGGAGATTTTTTCTATAGCGTCTTCGATCTGGCTGACGAGCGCCTCCTCACGCACGAAAGGTTGTTCACAGTCGCCGCGCTTTCGGGTGCAACGGTAATAAATATAAATTTGTTTTTGTATTTCCGAAGTAATCATGCATCCGCATTCGTCGCATCTTATTAACCCACGAAAAACATGATAATGTGGTCCGTTAAGGTGCGGTTTACTACGAGCCGAAAGCGCGGCCTGCGCCTTATCAAATAACTCTTTAGTGATAATCGGCGGATGCGTGCCTTCAAAAAGTTCATTCTTAAATCTGAACGCCCCGTAATAGAAGGGATTCTTGAGGAGGCGCTCGATATTACTGATACTTAGCGGAACACGTTTTCTTCTGCTGGCCAAGCCAGAGGCAGTCGCCAATTTTCTTAGCTCCGGCATCGAATAACGGCCAGTCGAATACAACTCAAAGAGTTCTCTGATCCTTCGCGCTTCTTCTGGCATAATCTCGATTGCGTGGTTAATAATGTTATTCCTATAACCTAGAGGCGCAAAGCCCGGATACTCACCGCGTCTTAACTTTTGCCGGAAGCCGCGCATAACATTCTCGGAGAGGTTATCTACGAAATATTTCGACTGGCCGAAGATAATTGAGAGCATAAACTTTCCTTGAGCCGTATTCTCAAATTTGTACGTAGGAAACCGCAAATCCACCAGCTTGCCTGTGTCGGTCAGGTAAATTATTTTCCCGCCATCCATTGAGTTTCTCGCCAAGCGATCAGGATGCCAAGCA
>CAZJJL010000179.1:0-3347 GCA_964546325.1 uncultured Planctomycetales bacterium
GTATATTCTCACAACCATATGCACGATATGGAGTTGTGAAGTTCGTCTGGCGTCCAGTTCGGGCAATATACATTTTTGCGGTCTCCAGCATGCGCCATTCCTCGGTACCTGTAAAAATGGAACGTAACACAAGATACGTATTCCCATGGAACCAGCTAAAATACCAACCAATTTTATCCGCGAGATAATCGATACCGACGTAGCTCATGGTAAGAATGCGGGAAGGGTACATACGCGTTTTCCGCCTGAACCAAACGGGTATCTTCATATCGGCCATGCCAAAAGTATTTGTTTGAATTTCGGGATAGCCCGTGATTATAACGGTCTTTGCAATCTGCGTTTTGACGATACCAACCCTGAAACAGAAGAGGTTGAGTACGTAAACTCGATCCGGGAGGATGTCCGCTGGCTCGGTTTTGATTGGCAGGACCGCATGTTTTATGCTTCCGATTATTTTGAGAAATTATACGAATTTGCCGTTGCGCTGATAAAAAAAGGAAAAGCGTTTGTTTGCGATCAAACATTAGAAGAAATGCGCCAGTATCGCGGCAGTATTACCGAGCCAGGCAAAAATAGCCCTTATCGCGATCGGAGTATTGAAGAAAATCTGGATTTGTTCGCTCGTATGCGTGCGGGTGAATTCCCCGAGGGAACCAAAGTTTTACGCGGTAAGATCGATATGGCTCATCCGAACCTGCTTTTGCGCGATCCCGTATTTTATCGTATCCGCAAAGTGCCTCACCATCGCACAGGCTCGACGTGGTGCATATATCCTCTCTATGATTATACGCACGGTATTTGCGATTCTCTCGAAGGGATCACCCATTCGATATGCACCCTTGAATTTGAAGTCCACCGTCCGTTGTATGATTGGATCCTTCATGAACTCGGCATCCACCATCCGAAGCAAATAGAATTCGCCCGGCTCAATTTAGGGAATACGATCCTCAGTAAGCGGAAACTCTTGGAACTTGTTGAAAAAAAATTAGTCTCCGGCTGGGATGATCCGCGCATGCCGACTCTTTCCGGGCTGCGCCGCAGGGGATATACCCCTGCATCCATTCGTAGATTTTGCGAACAGATCGGTGTTTCGAAGGTCGATAGCATCGTCGATCTCGTTTTACTTGAAAATAGCATCCGGGAGGAACTTAACAGGACCGTTGCGCGTTTTCTGGCGGTATTGCGTCCGATAAAAGTCATTATCGATAATTATCCCGAGGGACTGGTCGAGGAATTCGATTGCGTGAACAACCCCGAAGATCCTTCGATGGGGACTCGCAAGGTCGCGTTTTCCCGGGAACTTTATATTGAAGAGGATGATTTCAGGGAAAATCCTCCGAAAGAATTCTTCCGTTTGTCGCCCGGAAGAGAAGTCCGCCTGAGATATGCCTATTTGGTCACGTGTACGCATGTGGTAAAAGATGCCGGGGGCAAGATCCGGGAAATCCATTGTACCTATGATCCCGAGACAAAAGGAGGCAATGCTCCTGATGGAAGAAAAGTAAAAAGCACTATCCATTGGGTTTCTTGTGCGCAGGCCGCGGATGCCGAAGTCAGGATATATGAAACCCTTTTTACGGTGCGTAATCCCAACGATGTTCCGGAAGGCAGCGACTTTACCATGCATTTAAATCCGCGGTCCCTTGAGGTGCTTTCCTCGTGTAAGATCGAGCCAGGACTTGTGGACGCTCAGCCAGGAGACAGGTATCAATTTGAGAGACTCGGCTATTTTTGCGTTGATAAGGATTCTGCGCCGGGCAAGCTCGTGTTCAACCGGACCGTTACGCTCCGGGATACTTGGGCAAAAATTGAAAAGAAATTACGGTAGATACGTATCGAATAATTGAGGTTTCGGTTGGCCGCGTCGCATGCGACGCGGTTTTTTTGTGGTGCAAGAGCAGGAGATGATAGCTATGGCAACGATTGTGCTTGTTCATTGCATGGAATTCAATGTTGGGGTAAAGAATAAGTTTGATTGGTTTGTTGCTCCCTTAGGCATAGGATACGTGGCCTCGTATGCGCGCAGGCAAGGTTTTGATGTGGATATGCTTGATCTGCGTATTGTCGAAGGGTGGGAAGAATTCAGGCGCATCCTTACGGATCGTTCTCCCCGCATCATTGGGCTTTCTGCCATGACGCCGGATGCGGACATAATGCATCAGGCCGCTGCGCTCGTAAAAAGTACGTTGCCTTCTGCCGTGGTCGTTGCAGGCGGCGCTCATGCAACGGTGTGTACCGAAGAGGTTATGAAGGATGACCATATAGATTTCGTGGTGCGCGGAGAAGGGGAAGAGACATTTGTCGAACTGTGTAAGGCGTTGCGTCATGATCGAGATGTCTCTTTAATCCCGGGGATCGTTTGGAGAAATGGACATGATGTGCGCGTGAATGCGCCGCGGTTACCGCTGGCCGACCTCGATAGCCTTCCCTTCCCCGCTCGCGATATACTCGGGGCCGCAACCGCTTTTACGGACACGTACCAGCTTTTCTTTCCGATGCGTTATCCGTATGCCAATATCGTGGCCAGCCGCGGGTGTTATGGGCAATGTAGCATGTGTCAACCGACGCTCGATAGTATTTTCGGCAAAGGTGTCCGTCATCGCAGTGCCGACAATGTTATAGCCGAAATAGAACATCTTCGGAAAGAATACCGCATACAAAGCGTGATCTTTTGGGACGATACGTTCACGATCGATCCGGTGTGGCTTAGGTCTTTTTGCGAGATGCTTTCTCTAAAAAAACTCTCCCTATCGTGGTGGTGTTATGCCCGCGCAAACTCGTTACAGGCCGATATGATCCGTGTCATGAGAAAATCAGGTTGCGCAATGATCTGTTTTGGTGTCGAGTCCGGCTCTCAGCGGATCCTTACGGATGTTTTACATAAAGGCACGACGGTTGTTCAAAACAGGGCGGTTATTGCGGCATGTAAAAATGCCGGTGTACTTGTGAATGCCAATGTTATGTTCGGGTCACCGACGGAATCATACGAAGAAATGTGCGCGACCGATGCGTTTTTGGAAGAAGCTCAACCGGATATCGTATGGGCGGCAATAACATCTCCGTTGCCGGGTACGCGCTTGGGTGATGATGCGCGGCGAAAGGGGATCATTCTTGCGCAGCAATGGTCTGATTATGCCCGCGCCCAGGTGGGGCATGCGAAGCTTAAAACAGAAGTCCCCTTTGAAGTGATTTCATGTTTTCAGGCGAAGTGGCATCGGGATGGATTTCAGATCGCGCGAATGAGGCGTCTTTCGTATTGTTGGGCGTGTCTGCGGCGATGTTTGAGCCATCTTCGTCTTGGTAAGCCCGGCAGGATCACCGATGAATTCGTGTTCCCGGTCATAGCC
>CAZJJL010000180.1:0-1314 GCA_964546325.1 uncultured Planctomycetales bacterium
CCGACAAGCATAAGGTCTATATCGGGGTATGCTGTCGCGATCTTTGCGAATGCCGTCAGGAGAACGTCGGTCCCTTTGTACCAGTGCAGGTTCGCTATTGAAAGGATGTACGGTCTGGCATGACGGAATGCAAAAGTATGCCGGAATTCCTCCAGATGGATCCCGTTATGAATGGGGACGGACTTCTTTTTGATCGATGGTACCATAGCGGCAGTATCGCGCAACATGCACGCAGAGCAAGCCGTAACATAATCTGCCCTTTTCAGGATCATGGAAAATATCCAGCGATTATAGCGGGGCAATGAGGGAAGCTCGAGGATGGGGAATCCCTGTATTGAAACAACCAGTTTAAATCTGCAGACAAACGATAACAGGAGCGTATACGTCATGAGATTGTGCAGATTATGGATATGGACAATATCCGGTTTATAGGCGCGTAAAAGCCGGTACATGATGTAAAAATTGCGTATTGCCGCTTTTGTCCGGGAACGGACCTCCGCAAAAGTAACTTTTTTGTTGAGGTTTGCAAGCATGCGCGGCGCTTCAATGCGGTGCACGGGGATGTTATTGATGATCTCAAAAAGAGGGGCGTCTGCGGGGTCGCGCGGAACGATGAAATTGATCTCGTGGCCGTCTTTTTTGATATGGTCCGAAAGATGATACATTGTTTTCTCAAGACCGCCGACGTGCGGCAGATAAACGTGGCTGATAAAGGTGATGCGTAGTTTTCCGGAGGATGTCTTCATGATAAGATGGTATTATACACAGTACGGTATTTCTTGTACATTGTTTCCCAGGAAAAATTTTGGACATATTTCTTACCGTTAGTTCCCAGCGACTCAATGAGCGCACGGTCGTTCAGGAGTTTTTTTATTGCGTCAGCTAAGGCGTTTACATCTTTGGGCTTTACGAGAAGCCCTTGTATACCGTCTTGTATAAATTCGGGTGGCCCGCCGATCGCCGTTGTGATTATCGCTTTTCCCGCAGCCATTGCTTCCAGAAGTGCGATGCCGAATGGCTCCCATCGTGAAGGCAGCACGCAGAATTCGCAGCCGTTTAAGAGCGCGATGACCGTACTGCGGTTATTGATTTCTCCCAGGAATGCTACGTGTTCGTGTATTTTAAGGAGCGTTGCAAATTCCCGACAACTTTCAAGCGCTCCTCCCCCATCGCCTGCCAGGATGAGGGTAACTTCCGGATGCGTTTTAATAACGTGAGAAAAAGCCATGAGAAGGATATCTATGCCTTTGTAAAGATGGGGATTCGCAAGACAGAGGATGTAGGGGTGTGGCCAAGAATATTTTCGGGTATCGT
>CAZJJL010000180.1:1324-3328 GCA_964546325.1 uncultured Planctomycetales bacterium
TATTCCGTTGAATATAACCGATGATTTATTTTTGATGCAGGGCACTCGCTTTGTTGCATCGGCCAGAACAGCCGCGGAGCAGGCAGTGATATGGTCTGCTCTTTCCAGGACGCGGGCAAATATCCAGTGTTTGTGCGCGGGATGAGTTGGAAGTTCGAGAATATTGTATCCATGCAGGGTTATGATAAGTTTAAAACGAAACATATATGAAAGAATCCAGATGTAGGGAGGTAGTGCGCCCATGTTATGGAGATGGACAATATCCGGTTTTTTGGAATGAAAGAGGCGGATGAGGAGCAGGAGATTCATAAGCCTTTTCCAGAGCATAGACAGATGCATGCGCAGGGTTTTTCTTGAAAACCGGGGTATGAAGAATGTATTTTGGAACCTGAAGATATCGATACCGTTATTTGTTTCATGGGACGGTAAATCCGGTTTATTGCGTATCGATAGGATAGATATCTGGTAGCCGTCTTTTTGTAAGTGCCGGGTTAAGTGCTCAACAGCGCTTTCTATCCCGCCGATATTCGGCCAGCATAGATGGGGTATGTGGAAGATCGTTATTTTTTCTTTATCCAACTGTCGATGTCCTCGTCATGGGTCATTGCGGAGATGAATCTGCAGAATTCCAGCGGCCGGGCGAGAAAATCGCCGTGTTCGCTAAAGGCTAATCCAAAATCAGGGCAGCAACGTTTGATATGCCGGCAGCGGGAACATTGGAATTTACCGAATGGAATATTGCGTAAGTTTTCAAACACCGGAGATGAAGTCCAAATGGTGCGAAGTGTTTGTTCTCTCATGTTACCGGCCTTATTTAAGTAGAGAATGCTGGGGTAGACATCAGCGGTATACGATATATACATCGAAAAAAGCAAAGAAGGGAGTTTTGTCTTTAGATCGGATGCTTTTTTCTGGCGATGGTGGGGCGCTTTGATCATGCTAATGAGTTTGAGCCGTTGGGCAAGACGCAGTTGTTCGTTGGTAATCCGGTGTTGCAAGGGAGCTTTATCGTGTTGTTCTGTAGGGCGTATCAAGATATCAAACCCGTATTCCGCTTTGATCTTACGGGCGTATTTGCGCAAAGGGAAGAATTGTTTGAAATTATGCCGCATGGCAATATGGGCGATGTTTACTTTCACTCCGAATTCCCGCAGGGTTTCTATTGCCGAGATGGTTTTTTTGTGTGAACCAGGCAATCGGGTAGTCTGATCATGCGTTTTTGCGTCGTGAGCATAAAGGCTGATTTGTATCGGGTCCGGTCGTAATGCCTGTAACCGCTTTGCGACAGCGCGATTGATCAATGTCCCGTTTGAATTAATAGAGAGACTGATGTTAAGTTTTTTAGCAAATTCTGCTATCTCAAAAAAACCAGGGTGGAGGAGCGGTTCTCCGCCGGATATATTCAGCACGAGACACCCGAGATCTCGGAGTTGTTTGATAGCGTCCTTAGCTTCATGCGTTGAAAGCTGCGCGGGGTGTTTTTTACAGATAAGACAATGGATGCAGTTTTCGTTGCAGCGGTTGGTTAAAGCGATTTGTCCTTTCAAAACACATTTATTGGAGACAAACTTCTGAATAAGCTCGGTAAACGGTTTCTGTTTCATGCGTGGGTAACAAGATTATTATGCTGCAAATAAAGAAGCATCTCTTGGATATCATCGCGGGCTGTCTGTATATCTATATCATAATGTGCGGCGAATGTTTGTGCGATTTCTTCTACGGGTGAGCCTTTTGTATAGAGCTGCCAGATCAGTGCCGCGCTTTCATTGAGCTGGTACGGGCATTGCTCTTTGGTGGAGAATAGGAACGCAGTTGCAGGTTTTTTATTGAAGATAACACGGGTTTCCGATGGCAACACGTGTATTTTATTCGCGTTGAACATAAGCGCATACCAGCCGAAGAAGAATCCGCATTGATAACTGATGTATGAAGCCAGGTAGAGCAAATGGTACGAGGTTGGATATTCTTTTGTTCCTGCCACAACACTTGTCCATACGTTTTTGC
>CAZJJL010000181.1:0-3326 GCA_964546325.1 uncultured Planctomycetales bacterium
TATATGCTTTTCCTATTTGCAGGCAGATATCTTCTTGAAAGCGTTTTGAAAGCGAATAGACAGACGTTGGGTTGGTCGGTTTTTCTTCGGGTGTGGGGATTCGCTCGATCACCGCTTGGCAATGCGGGCAAGTCATCTCCCATTGTTTTTTCTTGAGTTGTGATTCCGCGCGTAAACCGGGATAGACAATATCGCATTTCTTACAGCGGTACGCGCCTTCACCGTAAATGGACATGCTTGATGCGACAATGAATTTTTCAACTGAATGTTTTGAATTGACCAATATATCTAAGAGTACCGCTGTTCCGTCGCAATTATGAGAGATATACTTTTCAATCTCATACATGGATTGACCAACCCCGACTTGCGCTGCTTCGTGAAAAACGACTTCAATCCCTTTAAGCGCCTTGCGCAATTTTTCTTTGTTTCGCACATCCGCAAAGATGTATTCGGCTTCATTGTTGAGATAGTCCGGTTTTTTACCCTGATGGACTTGATCTTCCAGGCAGTCAAAAACGCGAACGCTATGTCCTTCTTCTATCAACCGGTCAACAATGTGCGAGCCGATAAAACCTGCTCCCCCCGTGACTAAAATTTTCACCGTGACTCCTTTCCTTATTTTTCAAAAAATTCCGCAATGGATGAAACGACATACTCCCGTTCTTGGCTGGTTAGGTCGGGGTGTACCGGGATTGCCAGGGTTTCTTCCGAAGCTTTTTCCGAAACGGCAAACATCCCCTTGGTATATCCTAAGAAAGCAAAGCACGGCTGCAGATGCAGCGGAACCGGATAATATATCCGGGAATCAATTCCTTTTGATCTGATATGCGCGATAAGCGCGTCCCTACACCCCGGGGCTCGCAATACGTATTGGTGGTAAATATGCGTTGTGTACGATGGTACCGGCGGCACGATAAGAGGCAATGATCGTAAACGTTCGTTGTAATACGCTGCGTTATCCGCGCGTTTTTTGTTCCATTCGTCGATATGCTTGAGTTTGACGTTGAGGATCGCCGCCTGAATGGTATCGAGGCGATGATTAAAGCCCAGGACTTCGTGAAAATATTTTTCCTTGTTCCCTTGGTTCCGGTAGAGCCTCATTTTTTCTGCCAAAAGAGGGTTATCGGTAATGATCATGCCTGCGTCTCCGAATGCTCCCAGGTTCTTTCCCGGGAAGAAGCTGATAGAGCCGCAATCTGCAATGCTTCCGGCTTTTTTCCCTTTGTAGCTTGCGCCGAAGGCTTGCGCCGTATCCTCGATGACCCCGAGGTTATGTTCTTTGGCGATTGCCATGATCGCATCCATATCAGCGCAGAGTCCGTAGAGATGGACGGGAATGACACATTTTAAAGGCGTTTTTGAGTGCTGCGCGATAGTATCTTTGAGGCTGTCGGGAGAAATCGTAAAAGCTTCCGGAAGGATATCGCAAAAAACGGGGATCGCTCCGACACTGGCGATCGCACCGGCGGTAGCAAAATAGGTAAAGGCAGGGCAAATAACCCCGTCTCCGGGCCGTACTCCGAGCGCAATAAGTGCTAAACGTAAGGAATCTGTGCCGTTGGAGCATCCTACGGCGTGTGCGCTGCGAACATACGTAGCGACATTCTTTTCAAATTCCGCTATATTCGAGCCGTTTATGAAAGCGCCCGAGTCAATAACCCCCTTTATGGCAGCGTCGATTTCGGCTCGAATTGGCGCAATTTGTTTTGAGAGATCTAAAAGCGGTATTTTAACAGCCGCTTTGGCGGTTTTATTCATGGCGCGTCCTTTCAGGCAAAAGTTGTGCGATGGCGTTATAAACGTCAGCTTCGCTGATCATGTTCAAACATTCTCTATCCCGATCACAGGTATTCATGCGAAAATTCTTATAACAGGGCCTGCAGGTGACCGGATACGTGACAACTCTATGGTCGTTGGATGCAGGATATGGCCCGTATGTTTTTTCGTCGACCGGCCCGAAAATGGAGACGGTTTTTATTCCCAAAGCCGTTGCCATGTGCAGAGGGCCACCGTCATTCGTTACGATGAGTGAACATTGCGCAATGACGGCGCGTAACTCTTCAAGGGTTGTTTTGCCGGTTAAATCAAGCGGCCGGTTCTTCATGGCAAATAACATGGTTTCCGTTACTGTTTTTTCGGATGCGTCCGCAAGAAGAATGATCTTAGCGCCATGGTTCTTTATGAGCTTGTCTGCAACATGAGCGAATTTTACCGCAGGCCAGTGTTTATATGCGGCGTTTTTTCCCCAGCTAGCACCGGCAGCCGGCGCGATGCCTATGATAAGATCGGTATCTCTTATTCCGAATGTTTCCAGCAATATCTTGCTCTTTACATAATCCGACTCCGGCACAAAGAGCGATAAGCCGCGATTTGTTGCCTCTATCCCCTCGAATTGAAGGAGTTTGAGATAATGATCAACAACATGCGCTCCGGAATATCCGCTGATCGGTATAGCGTGCGTTAAGAACCTTCCTCTGTTCTTATAATTGAACCCGATCCGTTTTGGTATGTTTAAGATCTTACAGATGAAACCGTACCGGTGATCGAGCGAAAAATCGAAAACAACGTCAAATCGGTGCTTTCGTAATTCTTGCATGAGCCTGAGAAAGCGTTTTATCCCGTCTATTCGAGACCTTGCAAAATGTTTTTTCAGGTCCCCTCTGGACAAGGGGAATATTGTATCAATTTTAGGATGATTTTTAAAGAGTTCTTTTACCCTTTCGTTACACCAATACCCGATGTAGTTTTCCGGGTTATTCTCTTTAAGGGCGGTTAAGAGCGGCGTGGTAAAGAGCACATCGCCGATTCCGAATGGATTAATGAAAAGATAACGTTTCGCTATTGCACTCATAGGCGCGCGATCTTAGCTATTTCCTTGAGGACCGTTTCAGGACGAATTGTTGATAAATGCCCTGCTTCGAGAATAACGCTTCCGGGTGCTTTCGGTCCCCAGCGCAGAGCTGTTTTTCCGTTAAGATCATTACGAAATATCGCTATTGTGGGTGTTTTGGTACAGGCGGCAACGTGAACCGGTCCGCTATCTGACGAAACAAGTACTGCGCATCGGCCAATGACCGCTGCTAATTGCGTGAGGCTTGTTTTCCCGGTCAGGTTAAGCAGATTATCAGAGTTAGGGAATGCCTGGGATCCTTGCACAGCTTCCTGTGGCCCTCCTAGGATAAGCACTTTGACGTTGGGTTGGGTAATCAGGTTGCGCGCAAGTGTTTGGAAGTGCGAGAGCGGCCATGCTTTAACCGCGTCGCTTGTCCATGGATGGAGCCCTATGAGGATATCGGACTCTTTCATCATAAGGGGGGCTATGAGCG
>CAZJJL010000182.1:0-1040 GCA_964546325.1 uncultured Planctomycetales bacterium
CCCGATGCTTCAAAATAACACCGTCTTCTTTATACTTTTTAAGCAGAAAATGCGTCGCAGTCCCGCGCACATGCTCTGAGCACGCAAGTTTTTCAGAGACAAAACGGGCAACCGTATGCAAATCCTTCCCCTCAACGATCAATAAAAGGTCGTATGTACCGGATATTAAGTAGCAACTGGTTACCTCGGGGAACGAATATATCCTCTCGGCAATACGGTCAAAACCAACATCCTTTTGAGGGGTGATATTGACTTCGATCAGAGCGCGCACGTGGCTTCCGGCATCTTTCATAAGCTCTTTATTAATATGGGCTTTATATCCAATGATAACGCCGTCTTTTTCAAATTTCTGAATCGCCTGTTTTATCACAGCCGGCTTCTTCTTAAGCATCCGCGCGATATCCTCAACGCTTGCGCGGCCGTTTTTCTCCAGAATCTCAAGAATTTGATCCATAGCTCACCCCCTGAAAAAGGTCTCTACTGAAATATTGGTACATAGTATATACTACGCGCCTGGAAGGGTCAAGGTAATATCGCACCGATTGACAGTGAGCGGTGTTCGGTTAGCGGTTAACGGTGATCGTAAACAATGATACCCTTAACCCAAAGACCCTCGCGATAACTAAACCCCAAGAAACGTTTTCTATACAGGTATTTATTCGGCTTTATACAGAGAATCGTCGTCTTTTAAAACTTAAACTGAAACTCCGATCTTAAGAATAACGCAGGATCGTGATCCTTATAAAAATCGTCAGGGATAAAGTATTCCGCCAGAAAATACGCCGACATATTCTTATTAAACGCATATTCAACTTTACCAATAGGCAAATGTCCGCGATCACGGCTTGAGCCGGATAGGACATTACTTGCCGCGGTATATTCAAGCGCCCACAAATAACTATATTGCAACGTCACCTTCATTTTTTGTGTCGGCTTCAGCGTGAGAACGGAACGAAGCGCTAAAAGGTTGGTCCAGTACGACTGAATACCCGTTTCCGTCTTCATAGACAGGGATACCTTGCCCGACTAGATCAGTTGTA
>CAZJJL010000182.1:1050-3300 GCA_964546325.1 uncultured Planctomycetales bacterium
ATAGACAGGGAATATATTTCGGATATCCACGGACTGCGGGAAAATAACGGATCCCAGGATTCATTCTTGCTTGTCTTACGGTCATCGCCGGAAAGATAGATCCCTCCCAACGTTATTTTAGGAGACCAGGCAAAATCCTTACAATCCCGATCAATGTAGGCATACCCGCCCAGAGCCTCCCGATCCTTCGTCCCATACGTTCCAAATTGCTGTGCGAGCTGTCCCCGGAACGTATAGTCGCCTACCGTATATTTGGCATACCCGCCCAGCGTATTAATGAGCCCTTTTTCCGCCTGATATCCCGTCCCTCCGTCAGAAGCTTCGCGCTTGTAAATATAGTACCCTTCCAAAGAAACACTATCCAATTGCTGGCTTTTTACATATACCATCGCAGCAGTCTCATCGGTAGTCGTCAAACTCTGCCGAGGCTTCAATTCGTTGATGACCGGTAAATATACATCATCGCGACGATTATTAATATAGAGGAACTCAACCGAATTCTTGGCAGTTACCCGCCACTTTGTTTGTAACGCATTATAATAATGCGTGCGCGAACCGTCATTGGGCGTCCCGTCAGAGAACAAAAACATTTCGCCGTAATCCGTAAAATCCTGACGGCCAATACGCATATCAACCGGTAATCCCGCGATATTGTTCACATCGCAATACAGATTATCGAAAACAAACTCGCTTATATCGTAATGATACCCCTTTTTATTATTGATATTATAATAGGTGTAAGCCTTATTCTCGTTCGTCATCTTCGCAAAGAGCGACACATCCTTGTTAAAATCAGCCTGAGCCCATCCGGATGTCTTGATCCTGAAGTAATTCCGGTTGTCTAATTGACCGTTATCCATATCAAAAATATTCTTCCAATACTCATGCCGCAGGCGCTCGGCAATACCCCATTTAGTTTCGATCGCGGCAAACGCAGAAACCTGGAAAAGAACGAACACCACGAAAAACGCTCCGATACGCCGCACCATGTCTGTCTCCTTTTTTTCGCCCTATAATTCTCTGCGGCAAACCCTATTGATACGCTTCAAGGCCTCCCTGAGAGAAAACCAAATCGACATTTTTACCGGAATAATCAAGCGAAATGCTATCCCCAAAACTTTTTTTATCTGTTTTCTCTACCCAACGATATGAGAACAAGCCTCCCCCTTTTTTTGACGGAGGCCCATAGCGTTTTATATACGCGTCACGAACAAGCGATCCAATCCCGGAATTTTTCCACTGCAGCGAAACCATCGTAAGAAGCGAATTCTCCGGGGTAAAATCAAGTTTTACCACGCAAGGTTCGCCAAAAACCGTATCGGCAAAAAAGAGGCTTTCCCCTGACTGCCGGATAGCGGTCTTACCTTTTTCAAAAAGTAACTCGCGGGACTCCTTAAGCGGCATACCCCAGGTGAATTCGTCAAGCTGGTAGGAAAATGAATTATTTGGAACGACACAGAAAAAACATACTGACAGGAAAAAAGCGGAAATAAGCCGCATGCAAGATCAGATCTCTTCTTTATGATGTTTAATCACTCTACCTTCAACCATATACACCACATCTTCAGCGATATTCGTTGTATGATCACAGATACGCTCCAAATGACGCGCTATAAGAAGCAGCGGAACAGCTCGGGAAGCTGATGAAGGATCCTTAGCCATATAATCATTAATAAGCTCATCCTGGATCAAATTCCGTAACCGGTCAGCTTCATTATCAGAAAGCACGACCTTTTTAGCCAGTTCAATGTCTTTTTTAATGAATGAATCAATGGCATCGCGCACCATGTTTTGCGCAACAGCTGAAAATTTAGGGATATCAACCAGGGGTTTTAAAAGAGGTTTATCGGATAATTCTACAGCGCGCTGCGCGATATCGACTGCGAGATCGGCAATACGCTCAAGCTCGGCGTTAACTTTCATGCCGGTCGTTAGGAAGCGCAGGTCACCTGCCATAGGTTGATGACGCGCGATTAGATCAATACACCGCTCATCAATAATAAGCTCCAATTCATCAATTTTGCTATCAGCCTCAATAACTTCATGCGCCTTGGCGGCATCTCGGTCCTTAAGAGCTTCTATGGAGCGAAAGATAGCTTCTTGCGCCATCGCTGCCATTTTAAGAATATCTTTATGGACTTCGAGCAATTCTTCATCAAAATGCCTTTGCATTGAAAACCCTCCCTGAGCACATACTGTTTTTATCGAGCGAAACCCCGTAACGCAGGGTCGTTAACCGTATCGACCGGT
>CAZJJL010000183.1:0-3297 GCA_964546325.1 uncultured Planctomycetales bacterium
GGATCTCGTTCGGTCAGGGGGAGTCGATGCTCGCTGAGGCGCCTGCGGTCGTGTATATGCCTCCCGAGACAAAACATAATGTTACGAATACCGGTAGTGCGCTGTTGCGCTATGTTTTTGTTACCAGTCCCGTAAAAATATAAGGAGGTTTTTTACCATGAAAGCATTTTTAAAGATAGTGGTTTTGCTTTTTTTTATTGCGCTTATTGTTTTTGCCGGGGTAGCCCTTTGGGTCAAGTTTTCCGGGAAAGCATTTGTTGAAAAGCAGATCAGTCAGAATAGTAAAATGCAGACAACGATCCAAAAGATCTCTCTTGCCGTGCCTCTGCGAGTGACAATAGAAGGCCTCCAGGTTGGTGATCTTGCGCGCGTTCAGACCATTGCGTGTTCTCCGAACCTCTTGGCGCTGGTCGCGGGAAAAATCGTGCTCGATGGGCTTACGATTATTAAACCGGAGATAACGCTGCGACAGTCTCAGGATGGATCGCTTAATATCCCTGTTTTTGAGCAGAAGGGAAAGCCGCCTCAGATCTTTGTCAACGGGCTCACGGTCAAAGAGGGGAAAGTTACGTATACGGATTACAAAGTTGATCCCGCGGGATTCGTCATAACCGTTGATGCGATCAAGGCCGATGTATCACGGATTTCTTTTCCGTTCACCCAGTTAAAAACGGATGTTTCTGCTTCAGCAGAGTTTTTCGGGAAATCGGATGAAAAGATCGGGAGTTTTAACGTGCAGGGGTGGTTTAATCTTTTGTCAAAAGATCTTAATATGACCATCCGTAGCAATGACGTGCAGGTGACTTATTTTGCGCCGTATTATGGCGATTTCCTTTCAAAACGGAAGCTTACTTCGGTAAAATTGGGTTTGGTGAATACATGCACTGCCGTGCATAATGAGCTTGAGATAGTTTCCGATCTGAAATTGTCCGATTTTGTTTACGCCCCGGACCAATCTGCCGAAAGCAACCCGGAAGGTCGTCAACTCAATATGTTTACCGATGCTTTGGACATTTTTAGAGATGCAAAAGGCGATCTTTCTCTGCGCTTTGTTATACATACAAAATTAGATAAACCTGCGGTGAGCATCGAAGAGATAAAAAAAGCGGTTTTCGCTGCTGCCTTAAAGAATCTGCAGAGTCAGCCCCCCGAACAGGTTATTCAGAAAGTAGTGGATACCGTTTCAAAATTCAAGGCATTCGGGAAGGAAATGAAGAAGATGTTCCAATCCGGTCAAGAAGAGCAGGATGCCCAGGGAGCTTCTGCACAGGAGGTTGGCGATGAAACGAAATAGCGGTATTTTTCTTTCGGTCTTTATTTTTGTGGCGCACGTTTGGGTATTAAGCGCGTACGCGCAGACAGGCAAAGACGCGTTATCGGTTATTCATGCGCGTAAAAGCGTCCGTCAATATACCGGAGTGCCGGCAACAAAAGAGGAACTTATGACGGTGCTTAAAGCAGGTATGGCAGCGCCGACTGCTATGGATAAAAGGCCATGGGCGTTTGTGGTTATCACCCAGAAAGAGATGCTTGCAAAGCTTTCCGAAGGCATGCCATATTCAAAAATGATCGTTCCGGCCGGAGCTGCGATCGTTGTGTGCGGTGATGTAACAAAAGCGTTGCCCGGGCAAGCGCAGGAATTCTGGATACAGGATTGTTCTGCTGCTTCCGAAAATATTCTTTTGGCTGCCGAAGCGATCGGCTTGGGAGCGGTTTGGACGGGCGTGTATCCTTCCGATGAGCGTGTTCTTTTTGTGCGACAGGCTCTTGGGTTACCGGAAAACATCATTCCTTTGAATATTATTGCGATAGGGAATCCTGTGGGAGCGGAGAAACCAAAAGATAAATTTGACCCCGGAAATATTCATTGGGAGAAGTGGTAGTTTTATTGCCGATACAAACCCCGGCTTGTGTGCATACAGTCGGGGTTTTTGTTTGTATTAGGAGAAAAAAGTCAAATAAAAGGGGAGAGCGGTAATTTACAAGATGTGACGGAGGAGCGATAATATATAGCACTATGCTTACTCCTTTACGCGTGCTCCTTATTGAGGATTCAGAAGATGACGCGTTTTTGCTCGAGCGGGAGTTAGTGCGGGCAGGTTATAAGGTTGTCATGGAACGCGTCGCAACAGCAGAAGCCTTAAAGCAATCTCTCGCCCAAAGAGGCTTTGATATTATTATCTCGGATTATTCCCTCCCTCAGTTTAACGGCATGGAAGCTTTATCGATCGTCAGACAAACCGATCCAGACATTCCTTTTATCCTTATTTCAGGTACTGTTGGAGAAGAGATCGCGGTTGCTGCCATGCGCGCGGGAGCAAATGACTATATCCTTAAAGTCAATAGCGCGCGTATTCCTTCTGCGGTTTCGCGGGAGTTGCGGCAGGCTCGTGTTCGGCAAGAGGGGCGCAATGCGCTTGCTGCGCTTCATCGCAGCGAGCATCGTTTTCGCAATCTCGTTGAGCATGCGACGGATGCTATCTTTGTCCATGATCTTTCGGGTAAGATCGTTGATGTTAATTCAAGAGCGTCTGCCGCCCTTGGATACACGCGGGATGAGTTATGTTCCCGGACGATTCTTGATATCGAATGCTCATATTCAAAAGAGGGTTTATTCCGCTTGTGGAAGAAGATCAGCGCTCATGGAGCAATGATCGTTAACGGCGTATTGCGAAGGAAAGACGGCACGTGTTTTCCGGCGGAAGTTAATCTGGGCAATTTTGAAACCGATTCGGGAAAATTCCTGATCGCTATGGTCCGCGACGTGACCGAACGCGCCAGGCAAGAAGAAGCATTGCGGCGTTCAGAAGAGCAATATCGGCTTCTCTTTGAGTCGAATCCTTTTGCGTTATTTGTTTATGATCTTAAGTCGCTTGCTTTTTTGGCGGTTAACGAAGCTGCCGTGCGACAATATGGATACCGACGCGATGAATTCCTGGGAATGGCCTTAAAAGATGTTATCCATGCTGACGATGCCGCGCGATTATTGCGGCATATAAAACAGGAAAAGAAACATGAGAGAGGTCTCGATTCCGGCGTTTGGAGAAGTTATAAAAAAGACGGAACGCTTATTTTCGTCGAGATCATTTCCAATACGATCATGTTTGAGGGAAGCGAGGCAGAGCTTGCGCTCGTGCATGATGTTACGGAAAAAATAAAAACGCAGGAAATGAAAGAAAAGCTTATCAGGGACGTTTCCCATGAGCTTAAAACCCCCATAGCTATGATCGAGATGGCGGTTGATATGGTGTCTCGCGCATTAGCAGCAGGAAGTATGCAGACGGTCCGTAAGGCTCA
>CAZJJL010000184.1:0-3270 GCA_964546325.1 uncultured Planctomycetales bacterium
TTTTTTCAGCCAATGCGTTACATTCTTTCCTACCACGGATATTTCTTTGTGCATGCCTCCGTAACGCATAACTCGCAAAACAGCATCTTGATAACCGGACCGCAAAATGCAGGAAAAAGCACGTTCGCTATTTCACTCCTCCAGCACGGATATCACCTTATCAATGATGATAAAATTTTCCTTGGCAGCGGAGAAGACGATCGCATTGAGTTATTCCCTCTGCCAACGAAAATCGGTATCGGTAACAAAGAGCTTCCTGCCTGGCAATCATTCCTCAATGAAGCGACGGTATATGCCAAAGGGGATAAGCCGCGCTTAAGTATGCGCAAGATCGCTGCGCGCGACATTCCCGAAAAATTATACGGGGACATCATCGTCTTTCCTGTTTTTGAAAAGGACGCGGCTCAAGGAGGGATCACGGAAATATCAAAACAAGACGCTTTTGAAAGGATCATGGGAGAGAATTTTTATCTACCTGATAAGGAATATTTCGCGCATGCAGCACCCACGCAAATGATACTCTTCTGGAAGCTTACGCAACAAGCCCGGTCATTCGTAGTAAAGTACAATGATTCTACTATCGCTTCACTCGTAGCTTCTCTTACCAACCATATCAAGATTTAAGCCGACACAACCGCTCAATCGGTCTTAAGAAACCAACAAACACATCCTCTCGTCAATTTTTTCCCAGAAAAACGCGGAAAAAAAACGCTTTCGCGATCCGCAGAGGAACAGCAAGCTTCTGCCAAAACCCGGGTATCAGCGTACGTTTGGTAAACCGGCACTTCAAAAGCACACAACGGCGCATCAGGCGCATCACCATAAAATGCATAAAGACTAAAACGCCAATGCTCATATTCGCAAACTTTCCCGCATAGGTATCAAACCTGATTTCCCGTGCCCCCCGCTTTATAGCAATAACCTTCCCGAATACGCATGAAAAAAGGACCTCTTCGGAAAACGGCCCGCCCGCATTGTCGCTTTTAATGATAAGTACGTTTTTATCTTTCCGATGCCGGGTATACAAATAGCGATGAGCGCAAAGACATGCGGATGATTGATATAAAAGAATATCCCCTATGCGTACCGCAGCGGCGTCACCAATACGCCTAACCACAAGGATATCCCCCTGCAAGAGAACAGGCTCCATGCACATCCCCACAGCCTCAAATTCATATTCACCCCTCTGACAGGTACTCTCTTTTAAAAGCACTAAAGCGCTCTCAAACCGCTTTATATTTTCAGGATCAGCAGAATGCATAGTGTTCTATACCAGTGAAGAATATATCCCTTCGTGAACGCACGGTTTACAAACTTTGGTAAGCGGCCCCTCTTTAAATCCGCGACGCATGCGTTGATACGCCTCATTATTCCATATCTGCTCGAAACTGTTCTCTTTCAATGAGCCCATAACAGGATGACAGGGGGCACAACAGGTAACGATTTGCGCTAAAGCGTTCAGATACGTGCGTAACCACAGAAATCCGCAGGGCCGAGAAGCCACCGCCTTGTTTTTTGACAAGGGATCACCAGACAGGCTATGGCCAAAAAGCGATCGCAGAAAGATAGACGGATACAACAGCTCTATATTCTGTTTTTGAGCAAACACGCGCGCCTCTAAAGCAACGCGCCGGACCTCATCATCGCAATAATCAAGAGCTTCCTGCTTCATGCCGGGAGTAAAAACCGTCATCGCATGCACCACAAGCCGGTCCGCTCCCTGCTTTTTGACAAAACGCACCATATTCGTCAAATCACGGAAATTCCGCTTCATAAGAACCATCGAAATAGTAAACCGGGGCCTATTCCTACGGGAGAGCCGTTTTCTGGCCCGATTAAAAAGGCACATATTCTCAACCACGCGATCAAAATCGCTGCCCTTACGCAAAAAAGCATAGGTTTTTTTTTGAGGAGAATCGAAAGAAAACGTAATCTCTTCGGCATTTCTCACAAGTGCCCTGAACCGCTCTTTGTGGGTATTTAAGAGTGTGCCGTTGGTTGTCACCAAAAGACGCACCGCATATTCTTCGGCAAGTTCCAGCTCACGGTCGATCAGCCGGGACATAAGAGGTTCGCCGGAAACATTCAATTCCAAGGTAGACGCCGTGGGAAAAACCTGGCGGGCAAATTGCTTGAGATACCGCTCCTCGATACAGGGATGTTTGATGGCTCCCGCGGGACCACGCTGCCAACACATCGGACAAACAAGATTGCATACGGCATCCGTTGCCAGATGCACAGAAACAGGAAAACCGCGCACAACGCTCCTACGTTGCTTATAATCTTCCCAAAGGAGCAGCCGATTGCTTTCTTTGAGATTCTTAAGGAAACGTTTTGTTTTC
Organism: uncultured Planctomycetales bacterium; assembly: GCA_964546325.1. Classification (GTDB taxonomy): domain Bacteria; phylum Omnitrophota; class Gorgyraeia; order Gygaellales; family Profunditerraquicolaceae; genus DAONEO01. The sequence continues at coordinate 2,343 of CAZJJL010000184.1, forward strand.
TTTATCATGCGCGTCATAAGGGCCCACTAACAATCAAGCGTACTTAAAAGTCCTGTTTTCCGACACTCGCGGCAAACCGGATGCCCGAGACCTCCCGTAAACGTGCTGCGCATGGATTGATACATCGGAGAGTTCCAAATACTTTTAAGATCAGAATCGCGCATACTCCCGATAACCGGATGCGAAGGCGCGCAGCACGGAATAACACACGCGTTGGAATCCAAGTAAACGCTCGACCAAAGGAATGAACATGTTCGCTCTGTTTGCGGCTGCTCTCGCCGGGCGAGCGAAGGGTCTCCTTTTTTTGATTTTTGCACCGGAAAAAGACTCGATGTTGCGATACGGATCCCCAACCGGTGGGCTAGAAATAACGCTCCCATCATAGCAAGATTCGCTTCAATCTTTACGTCATCCAACGATTCATTATGCATTGAATCATTATGCACAAGCATGCGGCTTAGCACGACCTCGTCAGCTCCGATATCTTTAGCAAAACGCACCATCCGGGATAATTCATTCAAATTCTTTTTCATTACAACCATATTAATCGAAAAATACGGCCGCTGATGAAGCGACAACCGTTTACGATACGCATGGAACGCGCGCATATTCTTTACTAAACGGTCAAAATCGCCGCCTTTTCGTATTGATTCATAGGTTTTCTTAACCGGAGAATCAACCGAAAACGTCGCAAGAAGTATGTTCTTCAGAAGGTTGCGAAGTTTTTTTCTCTTCGGGTCAAAATAATACCCGTTCGTGAAGAGATCAAGCTTCAACCCGTATTCCTCAGCTAACGCTAATTCGAGATCAAGAACACGGGAAACCAGCGGTTCTCCGGCAGTATTCAACTGCATAACCAACGCGGTTGGAAAGACTTCCCGCGCAAACTTCACAAGATATTTCTCGTCTATAACCTCGGGGCCTCTTC
>CAZJJL010000185.1:0-3245 GCA_964546325.1 uncultured Planctomycetales bacterium
TAAATCTGAGGAGCGATATCCAAAACGCAATCTCTTTTTCGGGATCGTCATAAGACAACCCGTACGACTTACAACCGTAACATCAACTAACCTGTCCGCTATCGAACCACCCCAAGCACCGGCATTCATAACAAGGGAACCGCCGACAGATCCGGGAATCCCCGCCAAACACTCAAATCCAGACAATGCATGTTGCGCGGTCAAACGAACTAAACTCACAAGGCTTACCCCCGCTCCACACTCAATGAGCGTACCGTTTAAAACAATTTTCTTAAACTCAGCGGTATCCAAACAAACCACAATGCCCGAAACACCGCGATCAGATATTAAAAGATTACTGCCTGCGCCCAGTATACGCACCGGCACCTTTTTACGCCGGGCAATTGTCAATAATGCCCGCAAATCTTCTACATCAAACGGATGCGCGACAAACTGCGCATTCCCTCCAATTTTAAAACTTGTTAACCGGGCAAGGGGCACTCCCGCAGCAATTCTACCCTTTAAGTTTTTCGACCAATTCATCGCCAATTTTCGTGATATCGCCTGCGCCAAGAGTAATAACGACATCCCCGGGCTTTAAGGTTTCAAGAACATGCATAACGATCCCCTCTTTGGGAATGAACACGACGTCCTTCTGCGGGCTCCGCTCTTTAACTCTTTCATATATCGTCTGCCCGCTGATACCGGGAATCGGCGGCTCGCTTGCCGCATAAATATCGGTGATCACCAGATAGTCGGCAAGGTCAAAACATTTCGCGAATTCTTCAAGCAAGAGCTGCGTCCTTGTGTAACGGTGAGGCTGGAATATCGCAATAACGCGTTTTGTCTTTAAATTGCGCACGGCAGACAATGTCGCTTTTATCTCAGTGGGATGATGCGCATAGTCATCGATCACCAAATAATCGTCATGGTTATATTTAATCTCGATACGCCTGCCGGCGCCTTTGAAATTAGAGAGGGTGCGTTTAATGACTTCGACACTGATCCCCAGTTCTAAGCCTAAAGCAATAACCGCCAGCGAATTGGAAATATTATGCGTTCCCCCAAGGGGCAGATAAAATGAGTCGAGAAATTTCTTTTTATAGTGGCAGTCAAAACGCGAACTCAACCCGTTCATCTGAACATTATGCGGATAGATATCGGCGCTATCCGTAAGGCCGAATAGGATGTGACGCTTTGTATACCCCTTAAGGATATTCATCAAAGCTAAATCGTCATTACAGCAAAACGCGCATCCTGCGTCTTTAGTCTTGTTCAGGAACTCCGTAAAACTATCGATAAGATTCTGATAGTCACGGTAATAATCAAGATGTTCATAGTCAATATTCGTGATAATGGAATACGTCGGTTCATAACAAAGGAATGAACCGTCCGATTCGTCTGCTTCGGCGACAAAATAATCGCCGTCACCGAAACAAGCATTCGTATCGATATTCCGCAATATCCCTCCGACGGCAACAGAAGGATTAAGCCCCGCCTCAAGCAAGAGACAGGAAATCAGCGACGTGGTCGTGGTCTTTCCGTGGCTGCCGGTAACCGTAATAGCGGTTTTTTCCGCCATAAGCTGCGCCAAGGCTTCGGCACGCTTAATGACCGGGATCCCTTTTTTCTTTGCCTCGATCACTTCCGGATTATCGTCTTTGACTGCCGAAGAATAGACAACCAGATCTGCATCCGTAACATTCCCCGAGGCATGCCCTAAAAATACATCCGCGCCCATTTTCTTAAGCTCAACCGTAATACGGCTCTCTTTAACATCAGATCCGCTGACTTTCACTCCGCGCCGCAACAAAAGACTTGCAATGCAGCTCATTCCAATACCGCCGATCCCAATGAGATGTGTGTGCTTATTCATTGCGTTTTTTTCCTCTCCCACAGTTGAAAAAGTTCCCGGGCATTTGCCAGAGGCGAAAACGCCAAGGCGACTGCCCGATCCAAATTCTTATAATCCCGCAAATTCTGACAAAACCCAACAAACGATTCTTTCCCGAATTCCTTAAGCATATAATCGACAATACTGATCGCTTCCGCATAAAAAACGGAAACGCTGCGCTCATCGCCAAGCATTTGCGGACGCGCCTGCGAGAATCGCTCGTACGGAATGAACGTCCCCCGGGCTTTGGCGTCACGCACAATGGCATCGGCGCGTAAAAACCGCTCGCTCTGCTCGTATGAAGCAACCCCCTCTTCAAGCCAAACAGGGACCCCCGGATTATCGAATCCGACAAACTCCCGAAAAATAATATGCCCTATTTCATGAGGCAATACCGTTTCTAAAAAACCCGGAGCGCCGGCAAATGAGTGGATGATTTTACGCCGCGGCGCCGCAGCTCCCGCAGACCACGGAGGCTCTCCCGTTTCCTGTTGATACTGCGCGGCGCTATCATATATATATATCAAAGCGCGATTATCCCAAAGCCAAAAATTCATTCTGCGGAATCCCAGATCATCCGCTATCTTATCATAATACGCTTCGGCCCGCATAATAACTTTTGCGATAAACTCCACGGGAGCTTTTTTGTAATGCACCAAAAAATGCGTACTCTTTTCAATATTCCATGTATCTTCCGCAGAGACATCCGCGCGAGCACTCAATAAAACGCTTCCCATAACTACGCTGGCGACGATTACCCTTAACACGTAACCGTCCTCATCGCATACGCAACAAGCTTGTCCGAAGCATCTCCCGATTCGAGACACCGGGCAGCTTTTGCCATTGCAAAAAGCCCCGCGCGGTCAATGATCATGCGTTCCAATGATCCGGCAAGCATTTCCGGATTTACGATCTTCTCTTCAAAAACAACTCCCGCACCTGCCTCAGACAAAACAGAGGCATTTGCCGACTGATGCGCATGGGCATACGGATACGGAATAACGATAGCAGGAAGGGCAAAATGTATCAGCTCACTCACCGTCGTTGCGCCTGCCCGCGTTACCGCGCAATCAGCAGCGCTATAGGCGCGCTCCATATGATCGCAAAAATCCAATACGCATGCAGGAATTCCGTACTGCGCATATGCAACCCGTAAATGTCCCGCATCGCTATGACCAGCCAAATGCACTATCTGAAACGTCAATTTTTTTTCTTTCAATATGCGCGCAGCCTGCAAAAGAACCGCATTAACCGCTTTACTCGCCTGGCTGCCGCCTACCGCTAAAATCGTAAAACAGTCCTGAGCAAGCCCGACCGATTCCCTGCTCGACCCCTTATCCTGCGGAATAAGGCTTTTGCGCAAAGGATTCCC
>CAZJJL010000186.1:0-3243 GCA_964546325.1 uncultured Planctomycetales bacterium
CGGTGAACGGAACGGCGAGAGCAGTTGATGGAGCGGCAGAAAGCAGTGTTTGCGTATACCCTGGAATAAAAACCGCAAGGGCTCGTATCTTTTTCTTTGAATCAACAAGCGTGACCTTTTGAGGACGCTGACTCCCAACTACCGTAAAGAATGAATTGTCGGGATGAACTAAAACAGGCCCCCTATCATCCCAAACAGAGATAACCGCATATGCTCCTGACCCGACTTCCTGGCTGTTAACTGCTCCGTGCACCCGCAAGAACGTAAGGCGAGATGAGGCAGTAAGCTCACTGTTTAATATGCAGAGGAAAAAAGCGCTTATTACTATAACCCGTATTCGATTCATTCAATGCTTTAAGGTAAATTTGTTTACCACATCGGGAATACCGATCTTTGAGGAATTGCCTTATGTATGCTGAGGGAAATCCGTTTTTATCATAGTAAACATTTTCTCGCGGTCGGAGTCACGCAACCGCACAAACAGGAAACCATGATATTGTTTCGACTCTTTTTCCAAGTGCCAAACCGGAGAAACTTCAACATTATACGGATACCTTCCGTTCACCTCTAATTTTAAAACCTTGCAATTCTCGGGTAAACATGAACTCAGGGAAATCGCAAATCCTTTGAAATTCAGATCTAACAAGGTACACGGCACACTATTCTGCGCAGCTCCGAAGGTAAGCGTTGCCGGAGCAAGAATTTTCCACCGGGGAAGAAGCCGGCGCTCTTTAAAAACCGGCTGAGCCTGCGGCTTACGCTTAAAGATATCAAATAACCCCATATTAAACGTTCCTCTTAAGAACCGACAAAACCCATATCGCCAACATGAACATCACCAAGAACCCTACGACGCTACTCCACATCGGAAGAACAAATGAGCCGATAATAACTTCAACTTTCAATATCAGCCGCAATAAATGAAAAAATGAAACGAGCAGAAATATGACCGCTGTTAACCGTAACGCAAAAACCTGGGCATGAGTCCCCATCGCGCACTCCTTGGCTATTCCTTGGAGGCATCTAACATAACGTGAGCCTCTGAAGCGTCCAAAACCCCATCATTATTGGCATCATATTGTTTTTCTAAATCGGTATCTACTTTCGCCTTCCCATGGGACTTAATCAACTCATATCTGTTCCGAACTAATTCTCTTGCTTCAGCCGGTTCAAGCCATCCGTCGTTATTTGCGTCATATTGCTGCTCAAGCGCCGTATTGACCTTTGCCCTACTGTGCTGCCAAGAGGTCATTTTTTCCTGTTTATCAACAACCCCATCATTATTAAGATCAAGCTTCTCCTTCATCTTTTCTTTCATCGCAGTTGCCTCGGTAGAATCAACAACCCCGTCTTTATTCGTATCAGCCCGCACTTCAGCTCTCGTATTAACCTGTGAACGCTGTTGCTGTTCCCATCTTTTCTCCATTTTCATCTCTTTACGATCGACAACCCCGTCCTTATTCCTATCGGCATGCTGACCGCGGGGGCCCGTCACCGGCTTTGAATTCGCAACAGAAACAATCAAGAGTGACGCACAACATAATACTGCAACCTGCAACATAGATAATCGCATAACGCCTCCTTTTTTACTAGTATACACCCGCGCTCAAAACACGCAATACTTACTTCTCGGTTTCAAAAAACGAATACGTGATCATCCTCCACATATCAGGAGGCTTCACAACGATCCCTTCATACGTAATAGGGATACTTCCTGTCCAGATCACCACTTTTACTTCAGAAGAAGGCCTTTTCTTACGCACAAACACCATTTCTTGACTATCCTTCCCCCACGTCTCGTCAATACGTATTATCTGCCATCCCAGCAATGCGGCATTGCGTTGAATATAACTTTTGGCGACATCAAACTCAAGAGTGATCTTTTTGGTATCCTGCACCTTTGCCACCAAGGGATCAAGAGCATCGAGCTGTTCAAGCATGTCTTCCCGAGAATTAAGCGCAAGACTAAACGTCACATCACCTTCGTCGGGAACATCAATATAATCGATCTCTTGGGGAGGATAAACAGGAAAACCGCGAAACGTAGGGATAGGGCGGGCAAAAGCGCTCTGCATCGAGAACAATAGCATCATTACCGCGCAAACAAAAACGTTCACTCTCATAGAGTACGTCTTGGTAAGGTAGAAAAGAATAATACCGCAACACGCCAACAGAACAGAACGATAATCGACCAAAAACTAACCGTAAAAACAATCCGGGCAGCGGTATTGGCTTTACGCAAAACCTTGATATCTTCAACATAGATCAATTCGCAAGCACCTGCGCCAGAATCATCCCTCGTCAAGCTTGTATTCCACGTAATCGGCACACCTCCGCCTTTTAACGGACGTATACGCGCATTCACCAGCTCCCCGGTTATTCGCACCTGATCACCCCGCTTAAGCTCTTTGGCAATACGCCAGATACGATCATCGTTGATAAGAAGATGGTTATTAGAGAGCTCTTGGAGATTAAAATCAACGGGCCCGGACCAATTGACCCAACACCAACGGCAATCCTGCGAAAAATGCACCTCCGCATTCAAATGCACTTTTTTCGCAAGATTACTCCCCCAGATAAGACAGAGATCAAGAGGAAAAACCTTTTCCGATTTTTCGACACTAAAATTTTTATAATTAAAGGCTCCGACTATAAGACCGGAGATATCGTAGTGATACAGAGGCGTAAGATCATACGCATAGCCATCACGTTCAAAGCGAATCTCCGGCAATTTGTAAAGTTGCGTTTGAACCGGTTGATCTAGGGTTTCCGGCTCAATGGCAGTTACGTTGCGAAGATTGCTACGTCCAAAGAATGAAAAAATACAGATGAGAAACAGCGCGACCCACCAGTATTTCTTGTACTCCCAAATCCCCTCAAAGGCCATACATGTATTGTATGAAATTCGGTAGAATACGTCCAGGATTATTTGAAGAGAGAAATGGGGACGTTTCTGTTTTTTTAAGTTTCAAAACAACTCTCTTTTAAAAAACAGAAACGTCCCCATTTCCAGAAACGTCCCCATTTCCAAACAAAAAAGCCGGCTGCTTTCCCCTGGCAACCGGCTTCTCTATAATAAAGGCACGTAATGCTTCGACCACCCTCCCAAGTAAATCAAAGGAATGTGCCTTGGACAAAATAGGTATATAATAAATATCCTTGGCAATACCTGAATTGAAGCTCAAGCCAAGGATAAAATAAAAACCCTCACTACAAACCTAGTCATAGTGAGGGTTCTAATTA
>CAZJJL010000187.1:0-3235 GCA_964546325.1 uncultured Planctomycetales bacterium
GTTACAAGCCTTTTGATCCGCACCCGAACAACGCCGTTCGGTGTCGTGGTAAAACCGACATTAACATTCGACGAAAACGGCCATTCCACGAACAAAACTTCTTATTTCGTCTATGGCATCGATGACGCCGGCAAAGGACCTGCGGCAATTTTTACAACCCAAGAAGAATTTTGCGGAAGCGCCGGAGATCTTTTAGAACCGGCAGCGGTCTATCAAAACCTGAAACCCTCCCGAAACTTCCCTTCGCAAGGCAAAGAACCAATGGGAGCGCTACGATTTGCTCCGTTAAGCCTTGCGCCCGGTAAAAGCGCATCATACACGATCTACCTGGGCATCGCTTCGGACGAAAAAAATATCGCCTCTTCATTTAACCGCCTGAATACTCCGGAAAAAGTCTCGCGAGCTTTTAAAACAACCTGCGCATTTTGGCAGAACAAAGCAGCCGATATAGCAGTCACATCGCATGATGCCGATTATAATAACTGGTTCCAATGGGTAAGCATCCAGCCTTTCTTACGTAAGATATTCGGCTGCTCGTATCTGCCTGATTTCGACTACGGCAGAGGCGGCCGCGGATGGCGCGACCTCTGGCAGGATTGCCTCTCCCTGATCCTGAATGACCCCCAAGACGTTCGCGACACACTCATTAATAATTTCGCCGGCGTGCGCATAGACGGCTCAAACGCCACCATCATCGGGCAACGCCCCGGAGAATTCATTGCTGACCGCAATAATATAAGCAGGGTATGGATGGACCACGGATTATGGCCCCTTATCACAACACTGCTCTACATTCATCAAACAGGTGATACAAAAATTCTTCTGGAACAAACCTCTTACTTTAAAGACCGTCAGCTCTCCCGCAGCCAAGAGATCGATGATAACTGGAGCCCGGAACAAGGCAACATATTGCGCACGAGCGATGGCAAACCATATTCCGGAACTATCCTCGAGCACATACTGATCGAAAACCTGGTGCAATTCTTCAATGTAGGACCGCACAACCACACCGCGCTTGAAGGCGCCGACTGGAACGACGGACTTGATATGGCAGAGCACAACGGCGAAAGCGTTGCGTTCACGGCAATGTACGCTTCAAACCTCTACACGCTGTGTCAACTCATCGATAAACTCGGCCCGCAAAAGATCACGGTTTTTAAAGAACTTATCATCCTGCTCGATACCTTTTCCCGTTCTCCCCTTGATTACGATATAGGCACGCAAAAAGAAGCTCTCTTGGAGAAGTATTTTGAAGCGGCTCAACGTAATTTCACCGGAGAGACAATTACCCTGCCTGCGGATCAGCTGATACGTGACCTGCAAAAAAAAGCTTCTTGGATCGCCGATCATATCAGAAAAACCGAATGGCTTAAGGAAGGATTCTTTAACGGATATTATGACGATACCCGACAACGCGTGGAAGGGACCATAAACGGCTCAACCCGCATGACGCTGACCGGTCAAACCTTTCCGATCATGTCAGGGATCGCTTCGCCGGACCAGATCATTGAAACGTTCACGAACGCCAAGACCTTTCTCCAGGACAAAAAGCTGGGAGGATTCCGGTTAAACACGGACTTCAAGAGTGAACAACATGCCTTTGGAAGGGCATTCTCGTTTGCCTACGGGGAAAAAGAAAATGGCGCGTTCTTTAGCCATATGTGCGTTATGTTCTCTTACGCGCTCTATACAAAAGGATTTGCCCGCCAAGGATATGAAGTTATCAACTCCCTGTATCGGTTAGCCCTCAACACTCAGCGCAGCGAAATATACCCTTGTTTGCCCGAGTATTTTAATAACGAAGGCCGCGGTATGTACAGCTACCTGACCGGATCAGCCAGTTGGTATATCCTGACCGCACTAACGCAAATGTTCGGTATTCGGGGGGAATACGGAGATCTCGTGTTTGAGCCGAAACTAACCCTGCAGCAATTCGGTAAAGACCGGGGCATTGCGATTCATTGCACCTTCGCAGGAAGACGGATAGCTGTTTCGTATACCAACGAAAAACGCAAAGAATACCCTGATTACGCCATACGCACCGTGCGTATCAATAACAAGCTGGTCGCCGGGAACTTAGCGTCTAAGCGCTTCGTCATTTCCCGTCAAGAGTTCCTTCAGGCAACAAATACTTCCGTAAATAAGATTGAAATACTGCTCGACTAGTTCTTACCTGCGCTTTGCGGTCAAGAACAAACCTTTTCCGTAAACCGCTTAACGAACACCGATCGATCAATAACCTTCCTTAAACTATTTCAACTATCTTATGCTTTGAAGTTTGTCCTTTGAGTATCGAAATGCGGCTTTTAGGCAGGTCAAAATAATCGCTCAGCGACTCAATAACAGCTTTGTTAGCTTTTCCTTCAGTGGCCTGAGCCCGCACAAAAACAGTGAATCCAGCTCCGGAAACTTTCTCCACCTTTTCAACACGAGCGCCTGCCTTAACGCGAACCGAGATCTTCATATCAGGCAAGCGTCATGGCAACCGTAGGATTGGCTAAAAGAGTATTATGAACAGGGCAATTATGAACGAATCGCAGAAGCGATTGCTTACGGGATTCCTCCAAAACAACATCTTTAAGATCTATACGCACGCTAATGCTTTTAAAACAGATCGGGGACTCCTTCGTCAGCTCAGCCTCAGCAGAAACCGTAAAACCTTTAAGATCCAACTTGGTAGACTCCGCGTATTTGCGTATATAGACCCCCACACAACTGGCTAAACCGGCAAGTAACGCATCGGGAGGAGTCATGCCTTTGCCTTTGGTATCTACCAGCATCGAATAATCTATTGATTTTACTTCAAACAAATGATCTTCTTTATGCGTTACGTCCACATGATACATAGATACCCCCCTATGGAACCGATACGGTTTGATTGGAATTTTGGACCGGAATAGTGGTATTTGTTTGTAACGCAGCTATCTGCTCTTGCAATTTCGCTATCTGACTTTTCATGATATCGATCGTTTCTTGCATGACCTTAAAACGATCGTCATATTGCAGTATCTTCTTGCCGACATATTCATCGACGGGAACCAATGCCACAAACCCGGGATGTTTTTCCTCGACCATATCGTGCGGGACCTTAAAACGGTGCCCTTGGCTTCCCCTGAATTCCACGCCGCCGGAAGCATCAGCAGGAACCACTTCTTGCGCACTGCCAGCAACGGGAAAAATCAAAAGCATCGCGCACACCAAAACAAACGTCATGCTATTTCTTTACTTTCCCCTT
>CAZJJL010000188.1:0-349 GCA_964546325.1 uncultured Planctomycetales bacterium
TCAGAACTAGTTTCCACGTACTCATCCGCACCTCCTTGTAGGTTTGCTAACGCTATCTCTTCCTATGTTTCATCATAACATTATCATAATCATGGAGTTATGTCAAGAAAAACTTTAAAATTTAATCCGGAGCCCATCACGGGCAGCCTTGATCGGTATACCGAGCTCCTGTGAAGCCTTGCGCGCTAAACGTAACGGGTTCTCTTTAAGCATCGTTATCCCAAAGTGCGTTAGAATCACCTGTTTCGGTCTTGCTTTCGCGATGATATCAAGCGCTTCGATAAAACTCAGATGATCGATACCCATACGAGGCTGAAAAAAAACGACGGGCAAAATCAAAACATCCGCT
>CAZJJL010000188.1:359-1607 GCA_964546325.1 uncultured Planctomycetales bacterium
ATAACGCGTATCTGCCAAGAGCGCTATCTGTGAATTCCCTAACATAAAGCGTAAACCGTACGTTTCAACGGGATGGATCAAACGCATAGAGGTTTGGAAGGTGAACGCCCCCACGCGGAAAGAAGCTTCTGCGGTTAATAACTCGATCTTCTCAGGGAATGCCAACGCATGCTTTAAAATGATCTGGTCTTCGCCAAAAGCATCGGAAGGTGCAAAAACAATTCCTCTTTTCTTAAACCCACCTTCAGTCATTGCCTCGATCATGACATTAATGTCATTGGCATGGTCCAAATGCCGGTGGGTAAGGATGATGGCATCCAGGCGCGCGGGATCAAGCGGCGGACGCGACTGCGCGCAACGCACAATTGCACCTGGACCGGGGTCGATCAGTATGTTCGTGCCCGCTGCCGTCAGCCAAATTCCGCCGGAGGCGCGAAGTTGCTTTATCATAACAAATCGGGCGCCGGCTGTCCCCAGAAAACGCAGCGAATCGGTATTTACGTCAGCCATTTTTCGCGAAGTTCTTTATTGATCCTGGACATTTCGCTGTATGAAACAGTGTCGGATGTATCATGCGCAGCAGCTCTTTTCTTTCTGCGCTCCTCTTTAAACAAAGCGCTCTTGCCCAAAAACTCTTCGACTCCCATAGCCTTACAGCGAGCGGCGCGGGCAAAATAGAAAACTTCCTTATCATCAGAGACCACAACGACATCCCGGCGATTATCACGTGCCTCGACAATCTCCTTGATCCGTTCATCTGCGGTCATATCACCGGAATACACGCAGGAGATCGCAGGATCGGTAAAAACAGGATCCCGGGAAGAAGGATAGCCGTCAAAAACGATCACCACACGGTTGCGCTGGCTTCCCGTGAGTCTTTGAGCCGCAATGAATGTCAGCAGGCTGAGCCGGGGATTATCGCTTTTTTTATTCGGCTGAAACAGCCGGTGGAACGTTATGTTGTACCCGTCTATGACGTACAGTAAAGACATAGATCAAACCTCCGAGAACGGAAACAACAACAAGAAAGAAAAAATTAAGCAGGGACATGGTGAGCGCAAGATCCTTTCCGACGCCGGCTTTTGCAAAAAAGAATACGGTCATCGCGTCCCGCAGCCCAAGTCCTCCGATAGAGATCGGCAACAGGGTGATCGCGCTGATAATGGGTGGGAATATAAAAAAGTACAAGCCGTGTATTTGAATACCTAATGACCTGCCGATAATGAAAAATGTCGCGGGAGAGGCTAT
>CAZJJL010000188.1:1617-2879 GCA_964546325.1 uncultured Planctomycetales bacterium
ACGGATATAAAAACATTGGCCATGACCAGTTTTCTTTGGTTACGAAAGATATGCATTTCATGATGCAAATCCTTCAAAACCTCTTTAATGCGAAATAACAATGACGTGCGTTTTATCTTACCGTCTTTAGCCTTCCCTCTCTGATTTATACGCAGATACAGCGATCGGTTAAAAATAGCCAGTAAAATAGTGATAAGCAACCCGACAATGATCCCCAACGCGATCAGAACCGTTGTATCCTGGATATACCGCCAACCTAAGAACGCGGCAAAGAGCGCGACAATAACTAACCCCACATACCCGCTGAGCCTATCCAAAAGCACGCTTGCGACCACGGATTTCGGTTTCTTCGTATAAGCGCTTAAGTCAACACTCCGCACGAGATCTCCTCCGATCGTGGACGGCATGAATAAGCTAAAGAACAAACCTCCCGACAATGAAATAATGATCCTGCTCAGCGGAAGAGTGATGTTAGCACCTTTTAAAAGCATCTGCCATCGAAAAATACAAAGGATGTTAGAAAGGAAAAAAATACAGAAGGCAAGCATTATGCCGGCGCGATCAGCGCCTTTTATATTACTGATAAGGTCATGCACTTCGACCTGTTTGAAAACGACGTACAAAAGCGCAACGCTGATACCGATACGCACAATGACCGTAAGTACCTGCTTAAAAACTTTCATATATGCATACGGTTTTTCCCGCCAGTTAAGAGCGAATAGGCTTCTTGATACTTTTTGCTTGTTTTTTCAATGATATCGTCGGGTAAATCAGGTGCGGGCGGAGTCTTATCCCACGATAAACTCTCCAGATAACCGCGCACAAACTGCTTATCAAAGCTAGGCTGCCCTTTGCCCGGCTCATACCTATCTACCGGCCAGAAACGCGAAGAATCAGGGGTCAAAACTTCGTCGATAAGAATTATCGTATCACCAAGCAATCCAAATTCGAACTTAGTATCCGCGATAATGATCCCTTTCTTTAAAGCGTAATCGGCAGCTTTTTTATATATCGCAATGCTCAAATCGGCTATTTTCTTGCTGATCGAAACACCCAGCAATTCGTCAACGTAACCTTGATGCACATTAACATCATGCCCTTCTTCGGCTTTGGTAGAAGGCGTAAATATGATCTGCGGCAACTTAGACGACTCGCGTAATCCTTTTGGCAGAGAAATACCGCACACCGAACAGGAACGCTGATACTCTTTCCATCCTGACCCGGAAAGATATCCCCGCACGATACATTCAACAGGAAGGGCC
>CAZJJL010000188.1:2905-3233 GCA_964546325.1 uncultured Planctomycetales bacterium
AACCATAGAGCGCCCTTCTAACTGTTGCGCATATTTCTGCAATTGCTGCGGGTAACAAGACACATCCGCGGTGACCAAATGATGCTCGGTTACATCTTTAAGAAGTGAAAACCAGAAAAGGGAAAGACTGGTTAAAACCTCGCCTTTATGGGGTATACCATTTGGCAAGACAACGTCAAAGCATGAAATACGGTCAGTTGAAACAACCAACAATGTGTCACCGAGATCATAGACATCCCTGACTTTTCCCCGTCTGAATAGGGTAAGGTCTTTAAAATCGGTTTGCAAGAGCACCTGACTTTTCATTTTTTCTTCAGCCTTTTTGCAA
>CAZJJL010000189.1:0-3223 GCA_964546325.1 uncultured Planctomycetales bacterium
GATCGCCTGTTTTGCGTCAAGGGCATTTGAAACGAGGTTTTGATGCGTTAATACCGCCCCTTTCGGCCGGCCGGTTGTCCCGGAAGTGTACATGATAACTGCCGGGTCATGCCGCCCGATCGTTTTGTATGAAAAGGCGTGCGCCGGTGATTTTGCCAGGCGCGCAAGGTCGAGGATATCATCCTCGACTTTAGTGGTTGTAATGATCTGTTTCAGGGAATCGACGCGCAAGCGGATCTCCCGCGTTGCTTCAAGGTTCAGGCGGGACGTGATCACTACGCGCGCGCGGCTGTCTTCGATGATGTATTTTGCCTCTTCGATCTTGAACATGTAGTTGATCGGGACGAGCGTTGCTCCGGTTTTAAGGACCGCATAATAACTGAGTATGAATTCAGGGCAGTTATCTAAAAAAAGCGCAATGCGGTCGTTTTTATTGATCCCTTGTTTGTGTAATCCCGATGCAATGGCTGAGGTTGTTTCATTGAGGGTCTTGTAGTCGAGTGTTTTTTGTCCGAATACGAGAGCGGTCCTTCGGCTGTGTTTTCGCGCGCTTTCTTCCAGAATCTCCGGTAGGTTTTGCGGGTACATATTATTCTTTCGGTTTTATGTGGATGCCGGCAAGGTCTTCCTGGCCTCCTAATTCCTGCGTCCAGCCGTTTACCAGTCCGCATTCTTCCATGCACAGGATCGCCTGCTCGTATTCATCGACGGTGATGGGACGGTCCAGTGGTTTGTGGGAGAGCGCTTTATAATACGGTTTATACTGACTCATAAGGCTGATATATGTCTCGGAAGATACTTCGCGCGCTATGAATTGCATGATGCTTTTTGTCCCTGCGGTGTCTTCGGGCAGCACCAGATGCCGGATGATCAGCCCTTGTTTCATGAGCCCTTTTTCATCGAACTTCGCCACCCCTGTCTGGCGGTGCATCTCTTGTATGGATTTGCGGTTACTCTCGGTATATCCCGGAGCATGGGAATATTTTTTAGCTGTTTCATCGCTGCCATAACGCATGTCAGCCAAATAGATGTCGACAATTCCGTCGAGAAGCCTGATGATCTCAGGACGCTCATAACCGCTTGTGTTATAGACAAGCGGTATGTGGAGGCCTTTTTCTATAGCGATGATAAGCGCTTTAAGGATATGCGCAAGCAGATGCGTCGGAGTTACCAGGTTAATGTTATGGCACGATGCGTATTGCAGTTCAAGCATCATTTCCGCCAGGCGTTCTGGAGTGATCTCTTTGCCTTCGTTGCGTTGGCTGAATGTGTAGTTCTGGCAATAGAGACAGCTCATGGTGCATCCGCAGAAGAATATCACACCGGAGCCGAATGTCCCTGAAATGGGTGGCTCTTCTCCTGAATGCGCCAGGTAACTGTAAACTTTTGCGTTGTGTCCTGTCTTACAATATCCGACCTTATTATTGATCCGGTTTACGTTACATTGACGGGGGCAGAGCGCGCATGAAGAGAGCATCTGCCACGTTTGTTGCGCGGCTTCTTTGAGTTTCCCGGTATCGTAGGCGTGTAAATATGAAGGATATTCTTTGTTCACAGCATTCCCGACAGCTCGAGCTGGTCCTTGTATAGTTTCCTGATGTCGCAGAGCACCCGGATGTATTCCGGCGTGCGAAAATCAGGGTACGTCCAATCCCAGGGGTTAAAGGTCTTATCGCGGTAATAAAGCGTCATCTCCGCAAAAATACCTTTGCCCAGATAAATGCGGTGCACGTAATCTTTGGTTGTCGCAAGCACGAATTTTGCCATATCCAGATACCCGGGATCGATGTTAACGGTACGCTTATGATCCTTCGATAATTTTTTTTCGATCGAATTGGTGATGATCTTGATGGAAGGTAATTTCTCAAGCGGTATGAGCCGCTTGAAAGAGACGAATTGTTTTTTGAGGTCGGTGCCGAATTCTTTCTCGTAATAGTCCGTGCTGGTAAAGGCAAGTATGGGGCTTTCATAATCAACGGGGCCGAATGTACGCTGCAATAAAAAAACCGCCTTTTGCAAGGCAGTTGCGTCGTTAAAAATGAACCCCGTGACCAATTTTACGTGAGCGCGAATACGCTGCGTGCCCACGGTTAATTCGCGTTCTTAAGGCAGGCTTGTTCTTCGTGTGAGATATTCTGGCTGATGTAGTGCGTGATCTTGTTTTTTTCGCCGGGTTTTATTTCGTTGAAGAATATGGCGACATTAAAACCGCCGCCGGCTTCGTCTTCCGCGCGCACGATAACTCCCTTGCATTCGACATGGAGTTCTTCCTGTTTGTTCTCTTTGATGAGCGGAAGGGTGAGTTTTATGGATAGTTTGGTGAAGGGGGGGATGTATTTATTGATCGTGCAATACGCCCCTACGCAGCTTATATTCTGGGTCGTTGAGTTGAAATCATACCCGTTTGCCGCCAGCTTGACCGGCAGGTTATGCGGTAATCTCGGATGTATCCTGCGCTCTCTTCCCCTGCGTCTCATTATTCCTTCTCTTCCTTTGGCGCTAAGCTTTTCTTCCAGCATTTCTTCGTGCAATAGAATTTATTATTGCGATAATAACGTCTGATCTTTTTGATCGGTTTGTTGCATACAGGGCAGTTGGTCTGCTTTTCTACCGCTGGTTTTCCTTCTGCTTTCTCTTCCGGTGCCATGGTGATAAGTGTCCTTTCGTACGTGTTCGTTATGATTTGTTGGAAATTTGCATATCAACAAAATCGCATAAATAATCGCGCGTGTCCGTTTCCATTTCCAGGAATTCTACACCCATATTGTAACGGCTTGAGTGCGGCAGCTGGTTGGTCCAGGCTATCCTTCCGATGGGATGGAGCACTTTATCCAGTATTTTGATCTCAAACATGAGGCGCGTCTCAGGGGCCAGGAATTTATCTTCAATGAAACTTAATCCGCTGCAGGAGATGTCATTAGCTACTGTTTGGTCGAACTCGGATGACCCACGAATTTTATAACTAAGCGGAAATTTGAAGTTAATTCGAGGGAAGCATCGTTTTTCGGTTTTATCCTGCGCCATGTATGGCCTCAATTTAAAATGAAATTGAGGAAGCCGTGGCACTATCTCCCTCTTGCCGAGAAAACTATAGCATACAATCACGGAGGTGTCAATAATTACGTTTTTCATAAAAAAATCGGGGTTGCAAATGACGAGGCAGGGTATAACGTTGAGTCGTGGGTATTGCGTATTGAGTATCGGGTTTTAAGTTTCCGCCACA
>CAZJJL010000190.1:0-3217 GCA_964546325.1 uncultured Planctomycetales bacterium
ACGAAGGTCCTTTATATCTTTTTTATAGGTAGCTCCCATAACAAGGATATGCGCCTTTTCCATGCGTATACCTTTCTTAAGCAAAACATCTTTAACGCGGGAAATGACGTATTCCGGCATTGAGGATATCACATCCGATGAGAGTTTTATAAAACGAGAGTGAAACCCGAATTTCTTGGCCTTCCAGAATAAGTATAGGGGGTCCTTCGGGATACAATGCCCGCCGACGCCCGGACCGGGATAAAACGGCATAAAACCGAACGGTTTTGTTTTTGCCGCATCGACGACTTCCCAGATGTCAATGTTCATTTTATGGCACATCATGGCGATCTCGTCAATAAGCCCGATATTCACAATACGGAAGGTATTCTCTAAAAGCTTGACTGTTTCTGCTACCCGCGATGAAGATACCGGGACAGCCCTTGCCACGATATTATTGTATAATAAACATGTCATTTGCGTAGCTTCAGGGGTAATACCTCCGACGACTTTAGGGATCTTGTGAACGGGGAATTTTTCGTTACCCGGATCGATGCGCTCGGGAGAGAATGCCAGGAAGAAATCTTTTCCGCAGGTAAGGCCGCTGGCTTCGAGCACCGGCATGATCGCCTCTTCGGTAGTACCGGGATACGTAGTACTTTCAAGAATGATCAACTGCCCTTTATGCAGATAGTTCTTTATTTGCTTTACCGCAGACATGATATAGGAAATATTCGGGCTGTATTTTGTTTTTAACGGCGTAGGCACGCAAATGATCACGACATCCGAATGTGCAAGTACCGCAAAATCGTTGGTACCCCTGAAGGTCCCGCGAGTAACGACTTTTTTCAGGTCGCTTGTCGGGACATCGGTAATATAGGAAACCTTCTTTTTTATGTTGGCTATCCGGTCATGATCGACATCGATGCCGCATACGGGAAAACCCTTTTTTGCGTATTCTATCGCAAGCGGCAATCCCACATATCCTAAACCGACAACCGCTATCCGTATTTTCCTTTGCTTGACTTTTTTCTGAAAAATTTCGACTCGCGTATCCATTACCTCATCCTTTCTTTATACTTCGCCTGCCGATGCAAACATAGGTAAACCCTAAAGCTTTCATCTTTGAGGCATCATATACATTCCTGCCGTCAATGATCAGCGGGCGTTTAAGCAATCGTCTGATCTTTTTAAAATCAAGTTCTTTGAACTCATCCCATTCCGTCACCAAAAGGAGGCAATCGCTCCCCTTTGCCACGTCATACGCGTTACGGCAATAGGAAATCTGTTTGGGGCTGAAAAACTCTTTTGATTTCTCCATAGCTGAAGGGTCATATACCTTTACCGAAGCCCCTTCTTTCAATAAAAAACGGATAAAATCTATTGCAGGAGCGCTTCTGATATCGTCGGTGTTCGGCTTAAAGGAAAGACCGAGTATGCCAACGGTCTTATCTTTGATGATCCAGAGATTCTCCTTTACCTTTGAGAGAAAAAAATGCTTTTGTTGCTGATTGATCTCACGTACCGCTTTTAAGAGCTCAAAGCTGTATCCGATCTTATCGGTTATGGTTATAAAAGCATCGATATCCTTAGGGAAACAAGACCCTCCGTAGCCGATACCGGCATCAAGGAATTGCGGGCCGATCCGTTTATCCAGGCCCATGCCATAGGCTACTTCGTTGATATCGGCTCCGACCCTATCGCAAACACGGGAAACCGCATTGATAAAAGATATTTTGGTAGCCAAAAACGAATTTGAAGCATGTTTTATAAGTTCCGCCGATTTGATGTCGGTAACCACGATAGGAGCCTTTAAAGGCCGGTAAAGTGTGGTAAGGAGCTCGCGCGCTTTTTTTGATTCAACTCCGATAACGACCCTGTCCGGATTCATGAAGTCGCTGACCGCAGAACCTTCGCGTAAAAATTCCGGATTAGAAGCCACATCGAATTCATAATGGCGCTTTACATTCGTTGCGATGGTGCGTTTCACCCACTCGCCAGTTTCTACGGGAACGGTTGATTTCTCAACGATAAGCTTGTAGCTGGACATATGCTGCGCAATAGTGCGTGCGACATGTTCAATGCCGGTAAGATCGGCTTCGCCATTCTCAAGGGACGGCGTTCCAACCGCAATAAAAATGATATCCGATTTAATAACGGCATCTTTTACCGATGAGGTAAACGAGAGCCTCTTTTTTCGGGTATTCTTTTTTACCAGTTCTTCAAGCCCGGGTTCAAAGATAGGTATCTTGCCTTTTTTCAAACGAGCAACTTTTTTGGGGTCGTTATCGGCGCAGATAACCGTATTCCCCAATTCGGCAAAACATGCCCCGCTTACCAATCCCACATATCCCGTTCCAATAATAGAAATTTTCATAGCGTATCCTTTACTGACCGTTTGTTGACCCTGATTGAGGGGCATGGTAGTTTTGGTTAAAATTAAACTGTAACTCGGGGAATGCGTTGAGCCTGAAAACAATAAAAACGCTATCTCCCCTGTCAGGGGTCATATTAAAAGTAAGATCGGTTGTCCAACAGTGAAGATTCCGGGAGATCGTGTATTCCTGTTCACGCAACCCGTTTTTGATCCCGGACCTTTTGGCAAGCTGGTATCTTTGAAAAAAGGAAAACTTCCATTTGGGGTTTAACCGCCAGGTATAACTGAACGTCGTTTCATTACTGCCTTTTCGCTGATACCGTTGGCCGAAACCAAACGTTTTGTCGGCGCCCCAATTCAGGTTCAAATCAAAGTTAACGGTAGTAAACTTATTATAATTGGTATCATCTTTATCGCCGGAGTGTTGGAACGTCGCGTCTGAATGCATGCGCATCCACGAATACGGCAAAACATCGAGGTTAAAAAGGAAATCGGAGAGCTTACCTCCCTGCCTATTGTCGCCGCCAGTTTTGAAACTATACACATTATTGATGCGAAAATCAACAAAATCCGTTTTTACCCCATCGCGCTTTGTTTGCAGCTTATTCGATAATTCTAAAGAAGCGGCATTAGAGACTGTCTGTCCGTCGCTGAAAACAAGCTTATAGGTTGGTTTTGTCGGCTGATGCTGATACGTGTAGCCAATAGACGGCGTAATTACATGCCGTAACCCGTCAAATTCCATGCCTAAGAACCTCGTTTTTCCAATATTAAAGAATCTATAGAATTTAGTGCTGGCGTCGGTGCCGAAGGAAAAGATCGACCGGGGGGAATTCCATGTCGGGTCCCCGGAAGTATCTT
>CAZJJL010000191.1:0-3189 GCA_964546325.1 uncultured Planctomycetales bacterium
TTGAGAAGCGAGCCGAGCCCGTACATCGCCCCAGCACCAGCCACGAATCGGCCTCTTTTGAAAGTTCCCGTTTGGTGCGTAAAATAACTTCCATTGCCTTATGCGCCGTATGCAGCAAAACAGGGATATGCTCGATAGAAGGATCCTCACGGATCTGACGCAGGACTTCAAAACCGTCTGTATCAGGAAGCATAATATCAAGGATTACCAGCGCAGGCTTATGCGCGCGGATACCTTCTAATGCGCTTCTGCCGTTATACGCCGTAGAAACCTGATACCCC
Source organism: uncultured Planctomycetales bacterium (assembly GCA_964546325.1). Taxonomy (GTDB): domain Bacteria; phylum Omnitrophota; class Gorgyraeia; order Gygaellales; family Profunditerraquicolaceae; genus DAONEO01. The sequence goes on from CAZJJL010000191.1 coordinate 282, forward strand.
GCAAATTCAAGCTGCGTTTTCGTGAGCAACAAAACATCGGGTTCATCATCGACCACCAGTATATGCGCCTTGGGCTCCATCTCGTCTCCGTTCTTTATAATCGCTGATAGTAATTGTAGGTATGCAACGCAAGCCTGGATATGAGATCTTTTGACTTCTTACTGGTACTCGTATGTTTCGTAAGGACACAGATCAAAAAATCGCCTTTTTCCGTATACACAATTCCGACGTCATGGCACACGTTACGTTCAAGTCCTGTCTTATGCGCAACCGTTACCCCTTCAGGAAGACGCCGGGGTATCCGGTCATTGATCTTTTGCTGCGATAAAAATGCCAAACATTGGCGCGCACGATGATCCATGTTCTCCGAACGATAAAAACGCTCCAAGATCAGCGCCATATCCCGGGCAGTGGTAAAATTCTCGACGCCCTTCTTCCGGAACCGAAAATCCATCATTTTACGGGAAAGATTAGTCTCTTCAAGCCCAAGTTCCTTAAAATACGCGTTCAAATAATCAAAACCAAGCCTATCAATGAGCAAGTTCGTCGCAGTATTATCACTATACGTAATCATGATCTGCACTAATTCTTCAACCGTATACACGGAACCGGAAGGCTTTGTTTTCAGTATCCCTGAGCCCAGCGTTTTGGCGGATCCCCTCAATACAAGTTTTTCCTTAAGATCGATCGTGCCCTCTTTTACCGCCTGAAAGACCGCGGCCATAATAGGTACTTTTACCAGGCTTGCCGCAGGGAATTGCTCATCCTCATTCAAAACAAATTCCCGGTTCCAATCAAGGTCTTTTATCACAACGGCGACCTCTTGCTTCGATCCATTGATTTCATTCATCAAAACGGTAGTGAGCGCATCCCAGGCAGCTTTACGGCGAGCCAACTCCTGGCGATGGCGCTCAATGCGCTGCTTTTCTTTATAAAAAAATGTCCCTGCCGCGCCCGCCAGAACTCCGATGATCACACTGATCAAAACAACACGTACCGCTCTTTTCATACGGACCCTATCTCCTTTTCATGAATACCAAGGCAGCAAACCGCATACAAGTACCCGTGCGCATACGTAAGCGGGAAGAGAACAACACGAAAAACAACTTTTACCCCGTTCAAAACAAATTCTTTTCGTTCGTTAATATCCCCCCCTTTTTCAATAACCTGCGAACACGCATACTGAAGCCACGCTGCTATTTCCCGGGGTAACACCTCTTCGACAGACTTTCCAGACGCAGCCTTTTCATCGGCAATCCCTAATAACCTAAGGAGGTATTTGCTCATCGTTAGCACACGGCCGTCTCTGCCGACTAAGCAAATGAACGCATTCGCCTCGTTTACGATAGCATGAAAATACTCCTGGCCCAACTTTAATTTGTCTTCGACCAATTTTCGTTCAACGATCTCATATACCAATTCGCGATTCGTTTCATCTATCTTTTTCGCGCGAATCCTCGTCAACTGGGAAAGATACAGGATATACACCAAAGAAACACTCACCAAAACACCGAAGATCAAAACCCATGTTGGCAATGACGTATTCACTTCCGAAAAGCGCTCGCTCCCCGGCCAAATGACAACTCTCCATTGTACCTGATACAATTCAAACGAAAGCGACTTCTCCCATTCCTTATGATACGCACCGGCATACTCCTGGCGTGTATAGATAAGCTCATCATTAGCAAAAATAGAAATGCCGTATCCGGGAACGATATTCCCGAGCATATAATCGAAAATCTGGCGCGCGTCAAATACCACCAACATTAAACCATCACTGACATGATCACGATATAAAGGAATGCTCATCAAAATACCATGAGACCCGTCAGAAAAACGCACGCCGGGCACAACAGAAACATCACCGCGAACAGTTGTCTTAAACAAATCGATCACCTGCCCCTGATCATCGCGGAACAACGGTATCTTATACTCCTGTTCTCCTTCAGAAGGAAATATCCAACGGCAAGCGCCCGCGGAATCAAGAACAAGAAACGACTTAACACCTTTATAATGGTTATAATACAAGGCCGCATCGGAGTTCCAAACTTCTTTTGACATACCGTTATTAAGATCCCATCGCCGCTCCATGCCCTGTAAAACGACCCCCCGGTTACCAAAGCGAGCGATAACTTCATTCTTAACAAAATCCGCGCGAAGCTGCAGAAGCTTACTGAATTGTGCCTGATCGAACCGAAGCAAGAGTTGCCATATTCCTATTGAAATGAACAGAAGGGTAAGCGCAACCATCCATAAGCTAATCGTGCGCACTCCCTGATACGGATCTTTAAAAGGAGGCAATGCCTTATTCATACTCATATGGAAATAAACCTCCGCGCGATCATTAACGCAGCGTCAACAAGCCTGCGGGCATCCATCTCACCCGTGTGATACCCCGTATTTTTTGAGGTAGTCTGCCGCACGACCAGCACATCGACATCATCGGATACTTGATGTTCTATGCTCACGCGACGAAACGAAATACCCAAATCATCCGTTCGCAGCGTTGCCAATCCTGATCCTGATTTCGCTAGAACAACACAATATGCATAGGGATAATCCGTCCCTTCAACCGTATTGATGGAAACCTGAACCTGAATACCCAAAAAATGCGCAGGCGCGTTGATAAAACGCACCATTAAACGCGCGTCGGAAGGCACCCGCCCCTTACCGACAACCGTTTGTGTCGCAAGCATCGGCAACACCTGGATATCGCTCGGAGCAGCCAAATACGCCATTATTTTTTTCAATATGTTTATCTTAATAATAAGTTTATCTTTCTTCAAATAGGTCCTCATGCCGCTAAGCCAATGAGGCAGGATCAATACGAGACAATCAAGGGACCAATATAAGGCAAGCTGCCCGAAACCATGCGCCCTAAGTACTTTCCAAACGGTAAAGCACGCCA
>CAZJJL010000192.1:0-3142 GCA_964546325.1 uncultured Planctomycetales bacterium
CTTGCTCAGCTTTACTTCGATCTTTCGAGCCGGAATATCTATGGTAATTATATCATTATCTTTAATAATCGCAATCGGACCCTTTGCAGACGCTTCGGGAGATACATGGCCGATGCACGGGCCTTTGGTCCCGCCAGAAAAACGGCCGTCCGTAATAAGCGCAACTGAATTTGCCAGCCCCATGCCAACGATCGCCGATGTCGGCGCAAGCATTTCACGCATACCCGGTCCGCCTGAAGGTCCTTCATAACGGATAACGATCACCTCACCGCCCTTGATCGCACCGTTCAAGATCGCCTGCATCGCTTCTTCTTCGCGATTATAAACACGCGCTTTTCCGGTAAAACGCATCATCTGCGGATTCACTGCGGCTTGCTTTACCACAGCGCCATCAGGAGCAAGATTACCGAACAAAACCGCAATCCCGCCTTCTTTATGGTAGGCGCGGCTAAAAGGCCTGATAACTTCCTCATCAAAAATTTGCGCATCATCGGCAATTTCATACACCGTCTTGCCGCTACAGGTTTTTGTATCATGCAAAGACGCCTTCAATCTCTTGAGAACCGCCGGAATACCTCCCGCGTATTCTATATCTTCCATGAAATGTTCGCCTGCAGGCTCAATATTCGTAATATGCGGGGTCTTCTTACTGATCACATCAAACGCCTTGAGATCGAACTCAATTCCCGCCTCATGCGCAATTGCCATCAAATGCAAAACAGTATTGCTCGAACCGCCTAAAGCCATATCAACGGTGATCGCATTCTCAAGAGACCGCTTGGTGATGATATCGCGCGGCTTAATATCCTGACGCACAAGCTCAACGATCCTTTCACCGCTAGCTTCGGCAATGCGGCGTTTCTTTGCGGAGACCGCCAACGCCGTACCGGCGCCAACCAAAGACATCCCCATAGTCTCCGTTAAACAAGCCATCGTATTTGCCGTATATAGCCCCTGGCATGAACCGGCCCCGGGACAAGCCTCCATTTCAACACACGTAAGCTCTTTACCTTTTAATTCACCGGTCTTAGCTTTTGCCACCGCCTCATACGTATCATGCACAAACGCAAGACGCCGTTTATTATAATGACCGCCCATCATAGGCCCTGCGGTAACAACAACCGTGGGAATATTAACGCGCACCGCTCCCATGATCATGCCCGGCGTGATTTTGTCGCAATTCGTTAAACACACCAACCCGTCTAACTGATGCGCATTACAAATACTCTCGATAATATCCGCAACGATCTCACGCGTAGCCAAAGGATAGCACATGCCCAAATGCCCCATGGCAATCCCGTCGCAAATCCCCGGCACGCCAAAGAAAAAAGGCACGCCGCCGCCCGCGCAAACTCCGCGCTCGATAAACCGCTCCAAATCACGCATCCCGACATGGCCGGCGATCAGATCAGTAAAAGAGGTAGCAACGCCGATAAACGGCTTATCCAGATCTTTTCTGCTTAACCCTGTCGCATGCAATAAAGCCCTGTGGGGGATACGCTCAATGCCTTTTTTAATAGTATCGGAACGCATACTTCAGCTCTCCTTTTAGACGCGGGTTTCAATGTCACAAGGTCACAACGTCACACGTAAAATCCTTTGCTTGTGACTTTGTGACGTGGTGACTTTGCAACCCTGCCTATTTCCTGCAGCTAGTCAGCACCTTCTCCGTCATGCACCACTTCAGGACCAGCCTGACGCTTACGCGTAATCACGCGTTTAAAGGTAACATACTTTTCAACAATGTGTTTATTATTGATCGCGTTAAGCTGCTTAAAGAGGAACTCAAACTTCTGTTCGATCTCGGCGGCAATCGCATCGCGCACATCTTTTGACAACGCCATAATCTCTTTTTTAAACGGCCCCAACGCTTTCTTACGCGCTTTATAGAAGAATTGTTCGTCGCTATCCCCTGCCTTTTTCTCCGATTGCGCGTTTACCTTAAGCCATTCATACATCTTATTCTTCAGATCAGCAGGAAAATGCTTGCTGTCAAACATCATATTCTGGAACCCGGTCGCAAGATGCACTTCAACGGTATTGTTCTCCGGAAATTTGTGAAAAAGCTCTTCCGGTAACGTTGAGGCACCGTGCTGAACAGCGCCGCCGATACCGAACTCTTTCTGCGATATCGTCGAAAGGTTCTTTAATGTATCAAAATCGAGTTTCACTTCCGCGATCGAACCATCGGCCTTTACCACGCCGCCATGCGACGTGCCGGTTTGAATGGAAATCTTACTAATGCCGGTCAGTCCTTTACGCAACCTCTCTTTGAATCCTGCCATGAACGCGCGTAGTTCTTCAGGCGTTGAATTAGCGTGCCCTACTTCGCCGATTTCGCCACCCACAGAAACCGTAATGCCCTTAGGCTCTATGCGGCGGATAAACTGCGTTAATTTCGCGCAAACCTCATAGTTATTCTTCTGTTGCTTTTTGACGTCCGGCTTGGAAAGATCAACCAACGTCGATGAATCAATATCGATATTAAAGAAACCCGCCTCAACCGCATCCGCGATCAATGCCTGCAGCGTTTCAAGTTCCTTATCGGGATTTTCCGCGTATTTCTTTGCGTTCGCCTGCGTGTGATCAGCCTGAATAAACACCGGACCCGTATATCCTTCGGAAACCGCAGCCGCCAGAATAACACTGGCAAACTCAACGGGAACCTGATTGGTATATCCCATTTCTGATTTAGCGATCTCGAAAATAAAAGCACCCGCATTATTCTTTTTGGAAACCCTGAACAACGCGCGGGCTAAATCATAGGTCATGCTGCGCAAGTTAATCGCAGGGACCGTAAAACCGCTCCACTCATCTCTACCGCGCGCGATATACAGCTCGTGGATACTTGCCGGATAAACGCCTTTCTTATACGCAATATCGAATATTTTCTTGGCCACTGTTTTCTTAACGGCCATATCGTCTGAATTGATCACCTGTAATACCAACGCTTCAATATCAACCGGTCTTCTTCCCATCGTAATGCTCCTCTCCTCTATTATATTAGGTATTATGTTAAAGCCCGCAATAAGGCATATGCCTTCTCAAGATTCAACTCCTTTTTCTGCCGGGCAACTTCTAAATCTATCGTATCAACTGCGCCGTTATGAAAAAGTACTACTTTTCCCGTCTGTCCCGCAAC
>CAZJJL010000193.1:0-1357 GCA_964546325.1 uncultured Planctomycetales bacterium
CCATGGAAACCAAGTTCTATCAGTTCTTGGAGCATACCGCAGACATAGGCATTCGGGTAAAAGCGGATGCCCTTGCGGAGCTCTTTACGAATGCCGCATTAGCGGCGTTTGATATTATTGCCGAAAAGAAGGGGGAATCCGGCAATGTGATGGAGCTTTTTCTTACCCAGGAAGCAGGAGACGTCGCAGAGCTCCTGGTTAATTGGCTTAACGAGCTTCTTTCGTTAGCGGCGTCAAAAGAAGTTATTTTTACTCAAATTTCTCTCCAGGAAATTGACGAGCATGGGTTAAAAGCGGTTTGTTTCGCTGAGGACGCCGACATGTTCCGTATGAAAACAGAAATTAAAGCCGCGACGTACCATGGGCTCATAGTCGAGAGATCAAAGGCAGGCTGGAGTGCCGAAATTATTTTTGACGTTTAGCGTATGTCCGAACACAATCCCTTAAAACTAGAGAAGATAGACGATTACCGGTGGCGTATCCCTCGTTCTTTTAATCCCGGAATGAAAGTTCCCGGGGTTATTTACGCCGACGAAAAACTTCTGAGGGATATTTATCGCGATAAAGCTTTAGAGCAGGTTTCAAACGTTGCGTTCCTTCCGGGTATTGTTCATTATTCGTTGGCTATGCCTGATATTCATTGGGGGTATGGATTTCCTATAGGCGGCGTTGCGGCAACGGATATCGGAGAAGGCGGCGTGGTATCTCCCGGAGGGGTAGGTTTTGATATAAACTGCGGAATCAGGCTTGTACGAACGAATTTGCAATTTGAGGATGTCAAAGACAGGCTCCCTGTTTTGATACAGGCGCTTTTTTCCGATGTGCCCAGCGGTGTCGGATCAAAGGGAGACATCCGGGTCACTCAAAAAGAAGAGAAAGAGCTCCTTGTTAAAGGTGCCCGCTGGGCGGTTGAACAAGGGTATGGAGTATCTTCCGACCTGGAGTGTACCGAAGAACATGGCCAGATGCTAGGAGCTGATCCTGAAGCGGTTTCCGAGCGCGCGTATGAACGCGGCAAAGCGCAGGCAGGAACCTTGGGGTCAGGTAATCATTTCATTGAAGTGCAGGTTATTGATCAGCTTTATGATGCTGCTTTGTGCGATAGTTTTGGTTTAGACCAGGGGCAGGTGATGGTTGCGATCCATTCCGGTTCGCGCGGGTTCGGGTATCAGATCTGCGAAGATTATGTGAGGAATATGGTGCATTGCCTGCAGAAATATCACAGTAATGTCCCCGATCGACAGCTTGCCTGTGCGCCCGTGAATTCTCCCGAAGGGAAACAGTATTTAGCCGCGATGCGGTGCGCGGCTAATTATGCGTGGGTGAACCGTCAATGTTTAATGCATTTGACGCGTAA
>CAZJJL010000193.1:1367-3139 GCA_964546325.1 uncultured Planctomycetales bacterium
TTGAGCGTGTTTTCGGCATCCCTTGGCAGAAGATGGGGATGAGTTTGATCTACGATGTCGCCCATAATATCGCCAAGATCGAAACATATACGGTCAACGGTAAAAAGAGGGATTTGTGCGTGCATCGAAAAGGAGCCACGCGCGCGTTTGGTCCGGGAAATCCCGCATTACCCGCATGTTACGAGAAAACCGGACAGCCGGTGATTATTCCCGGAGATATGGGGCGTAATTCGTATCTGTTGGTAGGAACCAAGAAGGCGGAGGAAGAGACGTTTGGCTCTACGTGTCACGGGGCAGGCAGGGTGAAATCGCGCACTGCCGCGACGAGAGACATAAATGTAAATGCGTTATTGAAAGATTTGGAATCTAAAGGTATAATTGTGAAGGCTTCCGGTAAAGGGACTATCGCTGAGGAAGCTCCGTCTGCCTATAAGAACGTTAATGATGTGGTTGATGTCGTGCATAACGCGGGTATTTCAAAACGCGTTTGTCGCATGCGGCCGATAGGCGTCGTAAAAGGGTAACATTCTGCAGCCTTGCAGGTTGCGGCGGTTCGGGGAGTCTATTATGCTGGATATTAAATTTATTCGCGAAAATACTGCGGTCGTAAAACAAGCGCTTCTTGATCGCGCGTTGCATATTGAGATCGATAAAGCGCTTAATGCCGATGAAGAGCGCCGCGCCATATTGAACGAGTTGGAATCTTTGCGTGCGCAGAAGAATAAAGCGAATGATCAGATCGGCATGTTGATGAAAGAGAAGAAAGACGCGTCTGAGATAATCGCTTCCATGAAAGGCATCTCTAATAGAAGCGCAGAGCTTGAGGCTATGCTTTCGGCGTGTGAAGCGGAGCTCGGGCATATTCTGCTTACTATTCCGAACATCCCTCATCCGTCTATTCCGCGCGGTGACCCTTCGCAGAACGCGATTGTGCGTACCTGGGGTAGCCCCCGGCAGTTTGATTTTAAGCCGCGCACGCATATGGATATTTGTCAGCAGCTTGATATCATTGATTTCCCCCGTTCAACTAAGATCACCGGGGCTAATTGGATATTATATAAAGGATGGGGAGCGAAACTTGAGCGGGCATTAATTAATTTCATGCTTGATCTGCATACTTCAAAGCACGGCTATACCGAAATCCTGCCTCCGTTTTTGGTGAATCGCGCATCTATGACGGGTACGGGTCAGTTGCCGAAGCTTGAAGAGGATATGTACCGCTTAAAAGACGATGATCTGTTCCTGATCCCTACGGCAGAAGTTCCGGTTACCAATATTTACCGCGATGATATCCTCCCTGAAGAGAAACTACCGGTGTATTTTGCGGCGTACTCCGCGTGTTTTCGCCGCGAAGCAGGTTCTTACGGCAAGGATACCAAAGGGTTGATGCGCGTGCACCAATTCGATAAGGTTGAGATGGTAAAGTTCGTTAAGCCGGAAACATCGTATGATGAACTGGAAAAGCTTGTCGGTAACGCGGAGACCGTTCTTCAGATGCTCGGGCTGCCGTATCGGGTTAAGATGCTTGCGACGCAGGATTTGAGCTTTTCTGCGGCAAAGTGTTACGACCTTGAAGCGTATGCGGCAGGTATTGATAACTGGCTTGAGGTTTCAAGTTGTTCGAATTTTGAAAGTTTCCAGGCGCGGAGGGCGAATATTAAGTTCCGCAACAAGGAGACCAAAAAAGTCGATTATGTCCATACGTTAAACGGCTCAGGGCTTGCAGTTTTACCTCTCGGGCCGCAATTTGCGCACGAAGCTCGGCACTGGCA
>CAZJJL010000194.1:0-2821 GCA_964546325.1 uncultured Planctomycetales bacterium
TATTGACCCAAAACCAGAACTTACGCGCAGGTACTTTTTTCCCGGGGCTCGACAGCGAAGCCATGCCGGGAGACGCCAACACACCCGAAAAAAGCGCTTTACGCATACGCTCCTGCCACACTTTTCCTACGGGGGAACTTTTTCCAAAACCAAAACCCATGCCGTATAACCGGGCAAACATCTCCTCGGGGATCATCCACTCTTCATCAGTGATCCATGAAGGCCCTTCCAAAGGAGTATACACGACATTAGAGCGGGCGATCGTAATGAATCTGCCGTTAGGCAAAAGCAATCCTATATCAACGACCCAGGAACGGCCCGGACCGGCAGTATCAATGTACCAACTCGTCACGTGAAATCCGACTTCGATATCAAAAGCTTTATGCGCATTTGAACCGTTAAACGTAATATGGCTGACATCGTAAACGCGCAAAATCATTTTTGCGCCGTGGAAATCGCCGCCCAATTCGCCGCGCAACCGATCAAGCGTGCTCCCGATCACTTCCCAATAGGTATGCAACCACCAGGGATCGCGCACCTGAAGCACGATCTTATCCCTGCCGCTCGACCAAGGGATCTCTTCAACCATTTTCCGCGTTTCCTTAGCAGTCTGCGGCGTGGAAAATTTGCTTTTACCGATAGCAACTTCCTGAACGCCAAAAACCGCCTGATTTTTCGTTTCCTGAACAACGGGAACCGCCCCTGTCTTTTTTGCCCGCGCCCCTTTTACCGACACCGTACGCGCTTTTGCCGTGGCTTTCGATCTCTTAGCTTTTTTAGGCATTAACGTTTTGATGCGCTCTTTAATCTTACGCAACACCATCGCACACCTCCATAAACAGTATAACCGCCCCTACGTAACACGACCGAATAAAAAGGGGAGATACACATCCCCCCGTACATACGTATTCGTTTCGCAACCCCTCTCCTTTACGCGTTCATTTCTTCGCTGATTTTTGACTATTCTCCGCTAAGGCAGCGCTAAGCTTTTCTTCAAGCGTCTCCTTAAGCTTTGAAACTTTATCAAGCTCCTCTTGCAGGCTTTTATTCACCAGCTGTTCCTGGGTAAGCGCCTTCTTTATTTTTTCAAACGCGGTTTTCTGATTCTCCAATTCACGCGTTAATGCGCCGATCTGTTCATCTATCGCTGTTTTATCGGAACTAACCTTGCTCAGTTTTTCTTCGGCATCTAAACGCTTTGCCATTTCCGTATCACGCGCTTTCTTCTGCTTACTGCCGGATATGCATGAAGTTACCGTCGTAGCGCAAAAAAACAACGCGATCACCAAAAGAATAATGCTCGTTTTCTTTGAGTCGAATATTTCCATAACCGTTTATTTCAGATTTTCTGATGGTTCAGCTATCTTTGACTTCCCCTCATCCTTGGTAACCCTGGGCAAAATAACGATCTCAACCCTGCGGTTTTCCGATCTGCCGATAGCGGTATCATTTGTCGCAACCGGCCGGAATTCACCGTAGCCTATGGCCGACACGCGCTCCGGAGAAATATTCTTGTTATCCACAAGATAATGCAAAACGCTTAAAGCGCGGGCAGTAGAAAGTTCCCAATTCGATTTCCATCCCGAATGCTTTATCGGCTGATTATCGGTATGCCCTTCAATGCCGATGGATAGGTCAGGAACATTCGTCTGTAAAACCGCAGCGACCTTATCCAAAACCTGGCTGTTTTCTCCCCGTATCTTGGCCTTCCCCGAATCAAAGAGAACATCTGCTACAAACGTAATGACCAGCCCTTTCTCCATCATCTTCAAGCTAACCTGTTTGTCCTTTATCTCTTGCGCAAGGCGCTGTTCAAGTAAATTCTTAGCGGCGCTTAACTCATCAAGCTGCTGACTCAACTGCTCGATCTTTTCGACATCAGAACGCCTGCCTTTTTGAAAAATGAACGTACAACCGCTCATCAAAAAAACGGAAGCCAATATAATTGCTCCGAAACGATACGCTTGAATCTTCATAACTCCTCCTATGTATTAAGGCAAAAAAACTATAAAACGCACGGGGAAACAAATTTTGAATGGAAGTTAACTATAACACGTTCAACAACTTTAGTCAAGAAAAATAGTTTCGCTCCTGGCGGATCCTAGAGAGATAATGGATACCTTTGTTTGAAGCAATTCCGCCAAAAACGCAATATAATTCCTGGCGTTCTTCGGTAAATCACGGAATCGTTTAATAGTGTTTATAGGGCCCTGCCATCCGGCAAGTTCCTTGTATACCGGCTTAATATGCGTAAGCGCCTGATAATCGCGGGGGAATGATTTAAGTACCGCGCCTTTATAGCGGTATCCTACGCAAACTTTGATCTTTGACAAACCATCAAGTACATCCAGCTTCATGAGCGCAAGTTCCGTGACACCGTTGAGCATGATAGCTTCGCGGACCAAAACGCTATCAAACCACCCACAGCGACGAGGCCGGCCGGTAGTTGCTCCGAATTCATGCCCTTTTTCACGGATGAACTGTCCAAAGTTCGGCTCGAATTCAGTGGGAAACGGACCTTCCCCGACACGCGTCGTATATGCCTTGGAAACGCCGACGACCCGATGCAATTTTGTCGGCGGAACGCCTGTGCCGGTCGAAGCGCCTCCCGCAGTCGCCGATGAAGACGTAACAAAAGGATAGGTGCCAAAATCAATATCCAGAAATGTCCCCTGCGCCCCTTCAAAAAGGATATCCTTCCCGCGGTCGCTGGCATCATTAAGCATCTGCGTAACATTACCGATGCATTGCTTAAGCTGCTGACCGTATCCGACATATTCCTTATACACTTTAGCAAACCCATATCCGGGATGGCCGTACA
>CAZJJL010000194.1:2831-3137 GCA_964546325.1 uncultured Planctomycetales bacterium
TCTGTGCCCGTAAACTTTCCTGAAAACTTCATTTTTCTCTTTCAAATTATCTTTGAGTTTTTCCGCGAAAACAGCCGGATTCAAAAGGTCTGCCATGCGGATCCCGCATCGATTGATCTTATCCGCATAACAAGGGCCTATGCCGCGGCCGGTAGTGCCGATACGATGCGAGCGTTTCAATTCACGCAATTTATCGAGGATCTTATGATACGGCATGATCACATGCGCCAATCCGGAGACCATGAATCTCCCTTCGGCATGAATACCGGCGTCACGAAGCCCCCGCAACTCTTCCAAAAGGGAAGC
>CAZJJL010000195.1:0-3131 GCA_964546325.1 uncultured Planctomycetales bacterium
CGCTTATTACGTACAGCGTTCGTTGGTCCTGTCGCGGTGCCAATCTGCATGGTTTTTATTTCGAGGGATTCAACGGTAGGCCTGAGTTTGATACCCAGGGGTCTTATGCCGTTGATGAAGAGGGGAACCGTTATGCGTTAGACATTGCGATGATCTCAAGCCGTAAATACGACGTCGTTCTTGCGAAAGGGGCAGCGTTTCATGACGGGGAGATCACGTATTTTTTGCGGTATGCCGTTGATATGGAACAGGCAGGTAGCATAACGCAGACGGAAAGTGCGTATGGGCGTCTTGCTGTCTTTAATTGGGCGCCGGTGCAATGGAACGACTCCCTTGAGCATGAATCTCTGACGGTGCATTATCCGATTCCTCTTGATCACGAAGTGCCTGTCCCCAGTGACCTTGTCCGTATCAACTTTCGTTCCGAAAAATATGTCAATGACCGGTATAGTATTGATTACTCCACCGTAAAGGGCTCATCCGGCGAGAACCTTTTTTCCGTTCGCTTCTATCGGAAGGATATCCCTTCCCGGTATCATTTCCAGGTGCAGGTTTATGTCGATGCTTCGTATTTTGCGCTTAATTCGATCACTCCGTCTTTTACCAAGGGCGTTGCGGGATTTAAAGTTGCCAAAGAGGATTATTTGTTTAATCGGTTCTTACCCGGGAGCGCTCTTTCTGAAGTGCCCTTGCGTTTTCAAACCGTACTGGGTGTTGTTTTTATCTTAGGTTTTTGTTTCGTGGCGTTTCCGTTTTTTGTCATGACTCGCAAGCATATTTCCATGTTACGGGCTCAAGACGGCCTTACCAAGGTGCGTTGGGAAGGGACGGAATGGGTCCCTCCAAAGATCCAAATGGGTGTTTTCCGTAAGAAAGGCAAAGTGTGTAAGGATCTGGTGCCGCTTGAGGCAGGTCTTTTAATGGAGGTGCCTCTTTCAACGCTGGTAACGTTAATGATAACAAATATGGAGCGCAAAGGTATGCTGAGTATCGTCAGCATGAATCCGTTGGTCCTTCGGCGGATCGAGGCCGCTCCGGTATCGGTTGATACGTATGAAAATATGCTCATGAGCGCTCTCGGCGGTGAGGGTGCTGTTTCCGAAAAGATCATACAGGATATTTTTAAAACGGTTGCGCAGGGACTTGAGCAGAAAATATGGGACGCAGATCTAGAAGCGACAAAAAAATATTATCACGAGCGTTTGGGAGAGTTTCTGCGTAACGCCAAGACCAAAGAGGATTCTTTTTACTGGGACGGGTATAATCATTTCTATTACGGTCGAAGCTATTATCATGAAGACGATGTGTACCGGAAAACGACTGAATGCAGCAGAACCATAGAAAAAACAATGCCGAACATGAACCATACTTTTTCAACGTTTCGCACTTCTTCGGTTTGTTATGACGGGCCGTTTGTGCAGAATGTTTGTCATGATGCCTGCCATTCGGCGTGTCACTCGGCGTGTCATTCGGCGTGTCATTCGGCCTGTCACGGGGCCTGTCACGGAGCGTGCGTTTCAAGCGGACATTGATCATGGACTATTATTCCGGCATAGCATGGGTGGATGCATATATCAAGAACGTATCGCCGTTTATACGGGTGAGAGAGGACGATAATCTTTTGATCAAGATCCCCAATCAGGCGTATAAATTGAATGCGCAGGCGGTTAGCGTCCTCGCACAGCTTTTAAAAGGCAAAAGTGTTTATGCTATTGTGGATTCATTTTCTGATAGAGAAATGGTTGCGCGGGATCTGCATTTTTTCTTTTCAGACCTTCGTTCCGTCCTGAAGGGGTGTTATCATGAGCACCAGGAGCGTAAGGCTGTCGAGAAATTCGCTTTTACGCTTGGGTTCAATACGCTTCCGGTTTTAAGCGAGATCGCTCTGACGTACCGGTGTAATTTAGCGTGCCGTTTTTGTTATGCCGCCTGTGGGTGCAGAAAAGATGACGGTGGGAAAGAATGCGGCACCCGGGCAATGAAAAAAGTCCTTCGTTTGATACGCGATGAAGCAAAGGTCCCCTCGGTAAGTTTTACGGGCGGTGAGCCGTTATTACGGAAAGATTTGTTGCCGCTTGTTGCGTATGCGCATACGCTTTCGCTTTGGACGAACCTTATTACCAACGCTACCCTGATAACCCCGGATGTCGCCCGTCGATTGAAAGCTGCGGGTCTTGATTCTGCGCAGGTCAGTATTGAAGCAGGCGATGCCGATACCCATGACGCTATTGTATGCAGAAGAGGCGCTTTTGAAAAAACATGCGCGGGTATATCTGCGTTGCGAGATGCCGGAGTGCGCGTGCATACGAATACCACTATTTCGGCATTAAACAGGAATGCGCTGCGCCAGATCATTCCGGTGATCAAGGGGTTGGGGATGGACCGTTTTTCTATGAATATGCTGATGCCCGAAGGATCGGCAAAGGCGAATATGCATGAGCTTTTGGTTCCGTATTCCCAAATTGGTGAGATCGTTTTAGATGTTTGGCGCGCCGCTGTCGAGATGGGGTTGGAATTCATGTGGTATTCTCCGACGCCGATGTGCATCTTTAATCCTGTTATTCACGGGTTAGGCAATAAAGGATGCGCTGCATGCGATGGTTTATTAAGCATCGCTCCGAACGCGGATATCTTGCCGTGTTCAAGCTATCCGAAGCCTATGGCAAATATGCTTGCGTTGCATGCGCCTTTCCGGGAGGTTTGGAGCAGTAAGGCATTCAGGTATTTTCAGAAGAAAGAATTTGCGCATACCAAATGCCGGTCATGCGATGATCTGGCGGTTTGTAACGGCGCTTGTCCTCTGTATTGGGATGCGGTCGGATTCAATGAATTGACTCGGGTTGGCGAGGAGATATCCGTATGAGGTTTTTTCCGGAACAGCAACGGTGGGGGGATATAAAATGGCTGCCGGTATACTGATACAATTATTCGTTCATTTTTGGTTCGGGTTTTATCTGCTTATAATCGCCACCGCGCTCAGTGTCGTGAAAGGATATCGCGTTACGGCAATCCCTCAGGGTGCGGAAGAATGGACCCAGGTTACTCCGGATGAGTACGATAAAGTCAAAGAGAAGGACGCGCAATTACGCCAATGGGACCTTGATTCTTTTGATATAACCAGCAGCCGGGGA
>CAZJJL010000196.1:0-3126 GCA_964546325.1 uncultured Planctomycetales bacterium
GCCGAAGAAATTCGGATTCTGCACAATGACCGCCGCGGTATTCTCGTCAAGATGCTTATAAATCTCCTCGCGGCAGGACTGACCATGCACCACCGGAGTTTCGATGAACTCTATCGAGAGATTCGAGGTGTACGTATAAAGCATCGTCCGGTAAATAAGATTAACGCCGCTATCCATGATTATTTTCCGGCGCCCGGTAACTCGTATGGCCATCATAGCAGCTTCATACAACGCCGTGCCTCCGTCATACAATGAGGCATTGGCAACATCCAAACCGGTCAATTGACAGATCGCAGTCTGGTATTCATAAATTGCCTGAAGCCATCCCTGAGAACACTCCGGCTGATACGGCGTATACGCCGTATAGAATTCAGACCTGCCCGCTAAAGCATCCACGGCCGCAGGAATATAATGGTCGTAGAAACCTGCCCCCAAAAAACTGGTCAAACCGGTAGCGTTCTTTGAGGCGAGTTTCCTGAAATGCTCGATAACTTCGAATTCCGATTTTCCTTCGGGAATACCGAACGATTTGGCGCGTAACTCCGGCGCGATATCCTGAAAAAGCCCGTCAAGAGAAGGAACGCCGATAGCGGCAAGCATTTCCTTTACTTCTGCGGGCGTATGCGGCGTAAATCCCATTAATGAAGCCCCTCAACGTATTCTGCGTACGCGGCAGCGTTTAAAAGCTCCGCGGTTTCTTTTTCATCGCTCAAACGGATAACGACAAACCAGCCTTCATCATAGGGCGATTTATTAATACGGTCGGGAGAAGCGGCAAGCGCTTCGTTAACTTTGATGATCTCCCCCGAAACCGGCGCGTAAACATCAGAAGCGGCCTTGACCGACTCAACTACCGCGAATTGTTCCGATTTCTTCACGATGGTGCCTACTTTCGGCAATTCCACGAACGTAATATCGCCGAGGGCATGCTGGGCATGATCGGTGATACCAACGGTTGCGGTGCCGTTTGAAACCAGCGCCCACTCGTGGTCTTTCGTATACATACAATTCGCAGGAACATTCATCAGACCCCCTCCGATCGCGCTGAACCGCGCTTATAAAAAGGTTTTTCGACAATAGTGCTTGCTATCTCCACATCGGCGCCGGCAAGTGTTGCCGGCAGATCGACACGACAGCGATCAGCATCCACATACCCCATTGCGATACCGCAACAAAGGCTCGGAGAAAAACTACCGCTCGTTACAACGCCGCTATCAACTCCCTGCATGCGTATCGCATACCCATGCCGGGGAGCCCTGCGGGAATCGGTCTTAAAAAATGCCATTCTCCTCCGCGGACCTGCGTGAAATACATCCATGAGCGTTTTGCTTCCGATAAATTCCTTCCCAAAATAAACAAATCGTCCCAATCCCGCTTCCAAGGGATTACGCGTTTCATCGATATCCTGGCCATATAAGGGATAGCACATCTCAAGACGCAACGTATCGCGCGCGCCAAGCCCCGCGGGCTTCACCAGAGGATTCTTGAGAATGAGATCCCAAAGCTCCTGCGCTTTGGAAACATCGATGTATATCTCGTATCCTAATTCCCCCGTGTACCCGGTACGGCTGACGATCGCATGCTCCCCTAAAAGATGGAAATAAGAAAACCGATAATACGCAAGCCTGCGCAGATCGCGCCCGACGATATCTTCAAGCACTTTACGAGACAGAGGCCCTTGCACATCCAATTTTGCGGTTTTATCCGATATATTTTCAAGACGGCAGGTAGCGGCAAGATTCGCCCGAAGGTTCTTCTCGTCCTGAGCGATAGTCCCCGCATTGACAACCAGCATCCACTGATCCGCGGTTATACGATATACGACTAAATCATCCAGGATCCCCGCTTTTTCATTAAGCATGAACCCATACCGGCATTCTCCGTCGACCATATCATCAAGCCGCATCGTTACCACGCGCTCTAACCCGCTTTCGCGCAAGGTTCCGTTCACCAAAAATTCACCCATATGACAAATATCGAAGAGCGAGGCATTCGTCCGGGTCCAGGTATGCTCTGCAATGATCCCTTCATATTGGATCGGCATAGACCATCCTGAAAAAGGAGCGATCTTCGCCTGTAATTGCTGGTGTTTTATAAAGAGCGGGGTGGTTAAAAGATTCATTCCCATTATATTCTCGCCTCTGGTTATGCCGCGGTCCGCAAAGCCTTTTCTTTAACCGGATACTTTCCGCAGCAAAAATTCTCTCCTTCCGGGCAATACCCCAACGCCTGACATTTGGCACCTACTGCCTCGAAAACTTCCGGAAGGGATTTTTTGACAATAGCCAACATACGCTCGGCAAGACGCTTTATTTCCCATTGCGCGCGAGCGCAGCATCGCTGATGGAAAAAATGCGTCAATTCCCTGCAATTCATCGTCACGACGATCTTCGTTTCAGCTGCCTGAGGCAAAACAAACCGCACATCCTGATTTGCCTGTTCGCCTGTCTTGCCGTTGATCCGAAATGACTCCAAGATCTTATTATAGCTTGCTTGAATAAGCCTCATCGTCTGGACGAATTCCTTTTTCAGCGACTCATCCGCACTGATGGACGGAGGCACTACATAATCGAAATCGGTCTCTTTAACATACCGTTGACTCTGCTGAGAATATGAGGCAATGCGATGACGAACAAGCTGGTGGGTCAAAGCGCGGGATACGCCTTCGACCGCAAAGGTAAACTTCACATGTTCAAGCGGACTTTCATGCCCGGAGGCAACGACTTTAGCGATAAATTCTTTTTGCTTTTCCGGTTTTTCTTCCTTTTCGTCAAAAAGTTCCCCGGCGAATTTTGCCGAATAACACTGCCGGCAGGCAGCGTAAATAAGGGCAACCGCATTCTGGGTAACATCGAGCAAACGGACATTCAGATCAATTTCTGGCATGAGTATCTCCGCAAAAGAAAAGAAACAAAATCGCCGGTAACGGCCCCCATACAAGCACCGCTCAAAAGCCCGTTTTTACGATACCGATGGATTCGCTATATAACGGAAACGGCAGGAGTCAATACGTGGCTCGCTACGCGCCAGCCAACAATTTCATTTCAAGGTTCGTTATTATTATACACCTGTTAGGAAGAAATTCAAGGCTACGCATTGAGCTCACAGCCCGTTGCTTGCGCCTCT
>CAZJJL010000197.1:0-977 GCA_964546325.1 uncultured Planctomycetales bacterium
GCCCCTTACACACATCGCATTTAACAAAAATATCCGCCAGAAAATGCATTTCGATCTTTTTAATGCCGTCGCCGGTACAGGCTTCGCACCGTCCGCCTTTGACATTAAAAGAAAACCTGCCTGCCTTATAACCACGCAAACGGGCCTCGGGAAGGCTCGCAAACAAATCCCTGATCGCGCCAAACACACCCGTGTACGTAGCGGGGTTCGAACGAGGCGTCCTTCCGATCGGGGACTGATCGACAACAATGACCTTATCGATATGCCCAAGCCCGGTGACCTTGCGGCAGGCCCCCGGACGGTCCTTAGCTTTATACAAATGGTGCGCAATACTCCGGTACAAAATCTCATCTATCAACGTAGACTTTCCTGAGCCGGAAACCCCGGTGACGCAAATAAAAACACCGAGGGGAAATTTTACATCGATGTTCTTAAGATTATGTTCGGAAGCGCCGATCACCTGAATACATTTATCCTCTTGGATCTTACGGTATGTTTGAGGTGCTGCGCGTACGATGTCACCCCTGAGATATTGCGCCGTCAAAGAATCCTTACATTGCATGAATTCATCGCGCGAGCCTGCGCAGATAACTTTCCCTCCGTGGCGACCTGCCCCGGGCCCCAGATCAACGATATAATCCGCCGCTTTCATGGTATACTCATCATGCTCAACGACGATAAGCGTATTTCCCCGACCGCGAAGCGCCGAAAGCGTCGCCAAGAGTTTTTCATTGTCCCTCTGATGCAGTCCTATGCTCGGCTCATCTAAAACATACAAAACCCCTACAAGCCCGGAACCGACCTGCGTCGCAAGTCTGATCCGCTGCGCTTCGCCTCCGGACAATGTCGAACTGATGCGATCAAGGGTCAAATACTCTAAACCGACATTCGCGCAAAAAGAAAGTTTCTGATTGATCTCCTTGAATATCTCCGCCGCTATCTCCTTTTGCTTATCATTGAACGTAAGAGAAGCAAAA
>CAZJJL010000197.1:987-3123 GCA_964546325.1 uncultured Planctomycetales bacterium
TGGCATCAGCGATCGACATGGTCGTCACATCGTGAATGTTCTTAGTACCCACATAAACGCTCAAACTCTCTTTTTTTAAACGAGTACCGCGGCAGGACGGACACGGTAGGCTCGACATAAATCGGGATATCTCTTCTTTTAGATAATCGCTATCGGAATTCTTAAAGAGACGGTCGAGATGCGGAATAACCCCCTCAAACGGCTTATCATTGACTTCAACAGGCGTACCGAACAAAATCGCTTTTTGGATGGACTTGCTCAATGTACGAAAAGGGGTATCCAAATCAATCTTCATTTTACGCGCCAGCTCACGCAAGAGCCAGCGATAATACAAAACGTATCCTCTACCTCCTCGTTTCCATGCTTCAAGAGCGCCTTCATTAATGGACTTATTTTTGTCGGGTACGACCAAGTCCGGATCGAATTCCAGTTTGATCCCAAGGCCATTACACGCAGGACAAGCGCCATACGGAGAATTGAACGAAAAAACCCGCGGCTCTACTTCAGAATAACTAATACCGCATTGAACACAGGCATAGTGCTCATTAAAAAGAATCTCTTTGAAAGAAGGCCCCGCAACGGCAAGCATGCCCTTACCAACCTTTAAAGCAGTCTCAACGGAATCTGTCAGACGTTTTTTAATATCCTTCTTCACTACGAGACGATCGACAACAACATCAATGCTATGTGTTTTGAACTTCTCCAAGACGATTTTCGCCGGTAATTCATATATGGTTCCGTCAACACGGCATCTTGTAAAACCCGCTTTTTGTATTTGAGAAAAAATCTCTCGGTACTCACCTTTCCGCCCAGAGATCATCGGCGCTAATACCTGTATAGTCGTCCCTTCAGGCAATTTCATGATCCTATCGACAATTTCCTGGGAACTCTGTCTGCTGATCACCTGGCCGCACTGATAACAATGCACAACTCCGACACGCGCAAACAAAAGCCTCAGATAGTCGTATATTTCAGTCTGAGTAGCTACGGTCGAACGGGGATTCCCTCCCGCAGTACGCTGTTCGATGGCGATCGCAGGAGAAAGCCCTTCGATATATTCAACTAACGGTTTTTGTAATTGATCAAGGAATTGCCGCGCGTACGCAGAAAGGCTCTCGACATAACGGCGCTGTCCTTCAGCGTAGATAGTGTCGAACGCAAGGCTTGATTTACCCGAACCGGAAAGGCCGGTCACCACAATGAGCTTGTTGCGGGGAAGCTTGAGGTCTATATTTTTCAGGTTATGCTCGCGCGCACCCCTGATTATAATCGAATCATTCATATGGAGGATGAAAACAAAACCACCTTCCGTGTCGTGTGCCATAAGCCGCAAATCATGAGTTCAGGAATTTCACTCATAACAGCTGACCATGGCGCACGACACAAAAGGCGGAGCTGTATTACTTATTTCTTTTTACCTTTTTTGCCGCCTCGTTTCATTTTAGCAGCAGAAACATCACCCTGCTTATCCAAGAAGTAGAGATACCCCTCTTTCCTCTTGATTCCGCATTTGGCGACTTTCTTGGGGCTACCACCTTTTTTCCCACCCCGTGCCATCTTCGCGCAAGAAACATCACCTTGCTTGTCGATGAAATAGAGCATCCCCTTTTCGCGTTTAATTCCGAGTTTTGTGACTTTTTCAGCCATTGTTGTTTCACCCCCCTTCACGAGTTACGTTGTTTATGTTCCTATTCTTACCGGTTCCAGAATCTGTTTCAATGTGGCAATGGCGGATAAAACAGCCAGGAAACTCGTCTTCGGATTATCCGGATGCAAGACATTTTCAGTCCTCGTAACGATACGACCTGCTTTCGAAATAACTTCGATCTCATGAATATTCCTCTGTAACCTGGGAACAGCTATAATACGAACACGCGTCTTATCTACTCCGATACCCGCTAAACTCAGAACAGCCGCAACATTGATATTCTGAGGAAAATGGATTACCGCCTGGCGCGCGGTGCCATTAAAAAGCACTGTTTCTTTGCGTAAATTCGATAAAGAGATCCGTTTTTTTTCAACAAAACGCACCCCTTTAAAAGCTGCGGGATTCTTTCGCGTGGTTAAAACAACACGTGTGACCTTCGTAGATGCGGAAGCTTTTACCGCGTCAACTCCGGAAATCGCCCCACTGGG
>CAZJJL010000198.1:0-3073 GCA_964546325.1 uncultured Planctomycetales bacterium
TTCCGTAAGGTGAGGACGCAGAAGCGAAAAAAAAGTGTTTTTGTCCGATAGACGCGTATCCAAGGCTATCGTTGAGAATCCGTTCTTGTTCAGGTATGAGGCCAGATATACTATTCCGAGGGCAGGCGCGATACCGCAAGAAGGCTCGCGTTCGTTGAACTTTCCGATATGGATTAAGACGATTTTTGGGGATGACATAGCGTAACGCCATTATACGATATTTTCGCTTAAATATATACGCTTTTTCCGGCAAATATATATTGCGTAATGAATACCGGATGCTACAATTAATTTGTTGTTTAATATCACTGATCGGGCTTGATACATGTATGCGGAATTTGTTTATTGATGAGGCGGAAAAAGGATATGCTGCGTAAAACGGATACAAGGACATTCTTTATCCATTCGATTGATTGTTCGGAAAGGATGTTTGATAATAACCGGATATTTCAGTATTTTCTGCGAAACGGCTGGAAGCCGGTTGATGCGGTTCAAAAAGCTACGGTGGTTATCGTGGGCACGTGCGCATTTCATGCGAAACTCGAGGAGAAATCGCTCGATACCCTTTCTTTTTTCAATGAGAGGCTTTCTCCTGCAGCAACGATAGTTGTTGTTGGATGCCTTGCGGCAATTACCCCGGAGAAGATTAGAAGTATTGCGGAGCGTAGTGTTATCCTGGCGCATGACTGGAGTAAATTTGACGAGATCATTCAGGCGAAGGTGAAATTTTCCGATATTCCTGAACCGCACCAGATCCTTACCCATGACGGAGTGAAGAACTCTCAGGCTCTTTTTGAGAGATTATATTGGTTGGGAAAAAGAGTAAGAGGCCTGACGGGGTTACCGCGTTTAGATAATATGCTGAGCGTTTATTTCGGAACAAAACATCTCAGGAGCAAGGTTCGGCATTGTCTGGACGTAGATCCCCGAAAAGTTTTTTATTTACGTATGAGTAGAGGGTGCCTTGGAAGCTGCAGCTATTGCGCGATTAAACTTGCTACGGGGAACCTCAAAAGCAAAGCTCCGGAGGAAGTTCTTCGTGAAGTTAAAGATGGATTATCGCAAGGGTATACGTTGATCCGTATGCTTGCCGAGGATTTTGGTTGTTACGGGGTTGATATCGGGACGGATATTGCGTGCCTCCTGAACGATATTTTTTCCCTGGGAGAAGGGAAGGATTTTCGTTTAATCGTCAGGAATTTTAACGCTCAGTGGCTCATTCGTTATTATGACGAGTTAGAGAAAGTGATCTGCGCTCATCATGCAAAATTCATGTATATGCATATACCGGTGCAATCGGGGAGCGACAAGATCCTGGCATTAATGCGCCGGCCCTATGTCATTGGGCAGGTAAAACGTTGCCTGGCGGATATTAAGAAGAGAGCGCCGGAGTTGAAGATCATGACGACTATCATGGTTGGTTTTCCGGGAGAAAAAGACGATGATTTTCAGCAAACGGTATCTTTTCTTAAGGAGATATCGTTTGATTTCGTCGAGGTCATTACGTATTCTGATCGTCCGCATACGTTTGCCGCAACATTGCCTGATAAAGTGTCTCCTGCGGTAATGCTCAAAAGACACGTTGCGTTATTGCGTTTATTAAGGGAATAACAGGAGTGCCGAGGAGTTCAATCTATTGTTAAAGATGAATGATCAAAATTCACGGTTAATTTATTCGACTTCGGTGGGCTCGATATGCCCTGAATGTTCATGTCCGGTCAAAGAGTGCGTTTGCCGCCGCTTGAAGAAGCATGCTTTGCCGTCTCCTGGCGAAAAGCCGCGTATTCGTTATGAAGTAGCCGGGCGCAAGGGCAAAGGGGTTACCTGTATAACCGGGTTACCGGTATGCGAAGCGGAATTGTTGCATTTGGCAAAACAGTTCAAAAGTACGTTTGGTACGGGTGGTTCGGTAAAAAACGGGGTTATTGAGCTGCAGGGGGATCAACGGGAAAAGGCCTCCGATGCGTTACGAAAGCTCGGCTACATTGTCTAAAGGATCGTTGTCTCAGGAAAAAAAACGGTACTTTCCGGGGTTTGATTATTTGCGCGCCTTGTTTATTGTATTCGTTGTAGGCGTGCATAGCGATATTGCGGGAACGTTGACGTTTGCCGATACGGTGTATCCTGTGCGGTATCATACAGTTTTTTCCGATGTTCTTTTCTTAAGTTTTTTTTGCTTAGCTGTTCCCGTTTTTGTCCAAATATCACTTTTCCTTTTTGCGGTAAAACGAACTGACCAGCCGGGCCTTTGGAAACGGCGGGTTATTTATTTCCTTAAGTTATATTTGTTTTGGTTTTTTGTGCACCTGACATGCGCGAAAGTATTAGGATGGGGAGTGTCGGGTTATTTTCAGAGCTTAGGAGCGCTCTTCATTACCGTTATTTCAACACGGAGTATATTTTATTTCTTTTTCGTGTTAGTATGCCTCATTCCGTTGACGGAAGTATATGCGCGTTTGACAGAGCGTTTGAGTTTAAGTCATAGGGTTGTGATTACCTACACATGTTTTATTCTTTCCCTTATTGCGCTGGTTTTCTATTCCCGCTTCTGTGAAGTGACCTATTGGAGTCCGCTTAATTTTTTTCCGTATGTCTTTTCTACGGTCATTATAAAGCAGATATGGGAAGGGGGCTCTTCGGCGAGGCCAACGCTCATTCTCGGTACCGTTTTTGTTTTGTTCTCTGTGCTTGACTGGGTTTTTATTCGTCCGTTCGGTTGGAATAATAATCATATGCTTGTTTTGCCTGAATACGCGCGAGTTTCTATTGTTTTGGGGGCGGCATTCTTTGCGCTCCTTTCCTTGCGCATTCGAAAAACTCCTGTGCGGTGGATAAAGAGCCTTTCATCGTATTCCTTGGGTATTTATTGCCTGCATGTGTATCCCATGGTTTTTTTGCATACACTATTCCCGCATTCAATGGGATTAGCGTATCCATGGTTTCAGGGGATCAATTTTGTCGCAGGGCTTTTTTGTTCTATCGGTCTCGTTCGTCTTTATCGCGGTTTAAAAAAGCAATTGCGGCTGCATGAAGCGGCGTTTTAAAACCATACGAGTACGCTGATCATAAAGGG
>CAZJJL010000199.1:0-2062 GCA_964546325.1 uncultured Planctomycetales bacterium
CAACTCCGAACTTTATCGTATGACATCCTGCTTGTTTCATAAGCGTCAGGAGCGCTTTATCGACGGTGTCGACCCGGGAGCTGCAGATCCAGGTGAGATCAAGTTTTTGCGCCAATAAGCCTTCGCAGAATTGCCGCGTGCGCTCCTTTGATACCGTAAAAAGTTCGTCACGGAAATATATTTCGCGCACTCCTTTTTCTTTGAGTATGGCCAATTCCTGGAGCACATTTGCGATGCTGCGGAAACGGAACCTTTTTCCGTAAAAAGCCGGCGCCATACAGTACACGCACCGGTAGGCGCATCCGCGGGACGTAAGCATGGTGACATACGGGTATCGTTTGATCAGGGGATTGAAATACTTTGCTTCTTTGGGGAGAAATTCCCAACGGACAAAAGGCAATTCGTCGAGATTTTCAATGAAGGGATACGGCTCGCGAACGATTATGGAATCCGCTTCTTTGAAACCGATGCCGCGGATATCTTTCCAGCTTGAATCGTTTTTATCGAGCGCTGCAAGGAGGTCCCGTAATACATGTTCGGCCTCAAAGCGGATAATGATATCCACCCCTTTCTTCTCCAACGTTGCTTCCGGTTGAAACGTCGGTTGCGAACCGTAGACTATCGTTATGAGCGTAGGGTGCGCGGATTTGAGTTGCAGAAGGATATCGGCATCTTCATCATAGGTCATGACCGAGGTCAGAATGATGACTGCTTGGAATTCTTTAACTAAATCGTGTAGTTGGTCAAACGATATTTGTTCCGCTTGCGAATCGATCAGGCGTACGTCGTGGCCTTCCCGGCTGAGGACGGTTGCGATCTGTAAGAGCGGCAACGGCGGTGTTGAGGCGCCGCCGATACGTTTTCCTTTACACCAACATCCATACGTTGCGTCACGGATAACGTTACCGGTTTGTAAACTTGAAGGATTCAGGATCAATGTTTTCATGGTTTTTGTACTTTCTCTATAATGTCTTTGAGACGATACACGGATAAGACGGCCGGGCTGCGCATCACCGTGTCCCGGTATCGTTTGTCGACTCCGTCAAATAACATTGCTTCAGTCGAGTGAGGGGTTGTAAAAACGCATGGTACCGTATCTGCGATCTCTGCGATAGCCGGTGTGGTTATGCCGATATATCGGGCCTGGTCAATGAGAAGATAGCGGAAACCATCGCGTTCGTAGAAAACAGGAAGGATCGAGAGGTCCTCTTTCCCCTCAGTGTTTTCCAGAGAATGCGTAACGTCGCGCGTATTGTTTCGCCCGCCGTAGAACTTTGAGATCGTATATTGAGTGCTTAAATGCTTGATCCCCTCGTGTTCCGCCATAAACCGCATTGCCTGCGGATATCCGCTGCGGTAGTGGAGTACGTGATTAAGCGTTGCCAAGCGCGGAAGAAATACCGCTATCCCGATGCATAAAAGTATTCCGGTATTTATTCTTATCAAACGCCGCAGCATGACCGCAAGAGCGATTGCAGCCGCAGGTTCTATTATAGCAATAGTTCTGCCCGCTTTAAACTGAATTAAACCGTAACATATGAAGGGAATACAAATGCTTCCTGCTATCAGGATATCCGCTAATGACTTTCGGGGTTCTTTGATGATTCTGTATACCAGGCTTAGAAGCGCGGCAAAAAGAAGCGTTATATAGATCGGGCCGTTATAATAGAGTATACAGCTTAGATAGAATAACGGCGAATCGGATGAGATGTTCTGATTGCCTCCTTTGAGTTGTTCTGCTAACTCTCCGAAGTACGTCCAGATGAGTTTCGAGGATTGATATGCAGCCGGTACGGTATATGTGTCAGCAATATGCTTTAATATCATGCTTATACCTTGGATCATCAGAGGTATGGAGGCCATCGCGATAATGAGGATAACGGCTCTTTTCTTTCGTTCATGAGTCGGGGTGCCGCGCTGCGGATGGAATAGTTCGATGCCGAGGATGAACGGAAAAGTCCAGAAAAGCGAATAATGCGCGGCAAAGCCGATACCGAAACAAATACCCGCGATGCTGAGGTCTCGCCGTGCTGCGGTGAATGATCCCTTTAAGAAGGATGCA
>CAZJJL010000199.1:2072-3059 GCA_964546325.1 uncultured Planctomycetales bacterium
GTACATATATACGCCAAGATACCAGAAAAACATTGCGGTTGTTTGTGAATATCCCGAACGGGAGTAATTGATATGGAGCACGGAAAGCGCCAGGAGGACGCTTGCAACGAGCGCCGTTTTCACGTCATAAAAACGCTTTGCGATAAAAAACGTTAGCGCGACGCATCCAACTCCGAAAAAAGAGCCGACGAAAAGTATGGCAAAATCAGTGACACCGAAAATCAAGGTTGAGATGAAAACAAAGCCGATGTAAACCTGTTTGGCGCCGAAAAGAAAATACGTTCCTCCTTGTTGCAGGAGGTATGCGGATAATTTTTCCACGGGTTGATGCTGGATAGTGAGTATGACCCAGTCAAGAACGCTCCGGAGCGATTTTACCAGGAGCAGATAGTGCGCTTCGTCCCAGGCAAGGAGCCCTCTGGTGGAGAGGTTGAAAAAACGGGTATAGATCGCGATACCGATGACTGCCGCCAGACACATGAAGTATCCCGTTTTTTTCATAGGAACACAGGCCTCTTGGATGCGTGAAGGATCGCCACGCTTGAAAATATAAGCAGGAACGGCATTATAGGGATCTGATACCGGACGGTAGAGAAAAAGATGATATGGATACCCATAATGCAGGCGATCATCGCTATGACGGGTAAGAGCGGCCGTAGTCTCTTTCGACAGATGAATATTCCCGCAAAGCCGAGTACGACCAATAGTGTATTTATTGAAAGAAGCAGGAATTTGACCGAAAAGACAGCGTAGTCTTTTTGCCGTACACTTTGCGAGAAGCTGATCCTATCGATGCCTTGGAGCGCTTCGCTATGGCTGCCTATCCAGAAACGAACGAGGCGCTTGGAGGCCATTGTCGCATATATGAACGGGTGCTCTTTGATATTCTGGAACGCCTCTCTCTTCAGTCGTGCATCGAGTTCCGCATCATTTTTACTCTCCCGTATGAATGTTGATAACGGCGTTCGATCAGTATGATATTCGGTC
>CAZJJL010000200.1:0-3040 GCA_964546325.1 uncultured Planctomycetales bacterium
GCGCATGTGCTTAAGAGAGGATATCATTTCCTCAAGGGTGCGGTGTCAGGCCGCGCCGGTACGCCGAAGGATCTTCCGAGGTAAGGGACGCGTGATTGTCTGAAGTGATCCTGGAATATTCGTATAATCGCTCTTGACAGCGCGTCATTATACAGGTATATTTATTCAATTAGTTAGCCAATCTAACTATTCATAAATCGAATAAAGATGAATATCGATATTTTTTGCAAGGAATTAATGGAATTAATGCCGCAGATGATCCGCGGCCTCTTCCGTTATGAGCACCAGGCATTGCGGCAAGGATCGATCTCGCCGGCGCAGATCGGTGGGTTGATATATTTAGCGTCCCATAGCCCTGCGTCCATGACTGATTTAGCGAGATATTTAGGTATCACGAAACCGTCCGCTACGGCGCTTATTGACCGTTTGATAAGCCAGGGGCTGGTAACGCGCTTAAGCGATCATCGTGACCGTCGCATGGTGAAAATCGCCCTTACCCTGAAAGGCAAGAAATTGATGGAAAGCATTAAAAAACAAAAGCAGCTTGCTTTGCGCAATATTTTTGGAAGGATCTCCGGGTTTGACAGGCAGGAATATGTTCGTATCATGCGGGAAGTCGTCCGTTCGCTGGAAGAGCAGAATAAAAAGATCTGCCTGAAGGTGCGCCGCGTAAGCGGCATTGCAATAATCTTGCTGGGGATTGCTTTTGGTTGCGCGCGCGCCCAGGATGTCTCCTTGGCGTCACCAGAAAAACCGCTTTCGCTTCAAGAATGTTTTACGCTTTCATTGAAGCAGAGTGAGAGCATCGCGATCAACCAGGACTTGATCGGTGAGGCCGAGGCGCGTTTTGTGCAAGCGCTCGGGACGCTGTTACCGCATGTCTCTGCGGTTTCAAGCGATACCCTTCAAGAGAAAACAACAGGCGTTTCTTCCGGCGATGTTATGTATCATGCCACGCATACATTTGAGCGGAAGCTTGTCGTAAAACAGAGGCTTTTCTCGGGATTTAAGGAGCTTGCCGGCATGTCGGGAAGCCGCTTAGAAAAAAATCAACGGACGAACGAGTATAACCGCGCTAAACAGCTTTTGTGGGTTGATGTTGCGAATGCGTTTTATCTGCTTATCGAACAGGAAAAGGACCTTAAGGAGCTGGAAAACACAAAAACAGCGTTTGAAAAACGTATCATCGAATTGCAGGATCGCGTGCGTGTCGGCCGTTCCCGCAAAAGCGAGGTGGTGAATACGCAAGCGCAGATGTACGCTCTCGAAGCCCAGATCGAGACCGTTAAGAGCCAAGAGCAGGTTGCCCGCGCGCTTCTTGAATTTCTTACCGGAGTCAGCATTGCCGGCGTTGTGGATAACAACACGGTTTTACCGGTGTTATTGCCGGAGGATGAGTATATCGCGTTCAGTAAAGATAGGTTCGATGTTGCGGCATTAGAAGACGCCCTTAAGGTGTCGCAACAGAATGTGCGGATCGCCAAAAGCGGTTTGTGGCCGAATATTGACGTCGAGGGTAATTATTTTCTGGAACGCAATACAACCCCGGACCATTCCCGATGGGGCACGGCGTTGACCGTATCATTCCCTATTTTCGAAGGGACGGAAACATATGGAAAGATTGCGCAGGCTAAACTTCAGGCCCACGAAAGCAATTTGTCGTTACTGCGCCAGAGGCGCCTGACCGCGTATGATTGCCGCGACGCGTATGCGAAAGTTTCCGCGGAGATCGCTCGATGTAACGCTCTGAAGAAAGCGATGGATGCATCGGAGGAAAATTACACCTTGCAACAAGAGGATTACCGGTTCAGCTTAGTAAGTAACCTGGATGTTTTAGCGGCGATTCAAATGCGTAACGATGCCCGGAGAGATTACGTGCATTCGTTTTATGACGCGCAGCGTATGTATGAGCAATTGCGCGCTGCGGCGGGCACGGCACCGACGAACTAATTCCTATGACACTATCCGACATTTCGATTAAAAACCCGGTTTTTGCCTGGATGCTTATGCTTGGCCTTATGTTCTTTGGCATCATAAGTTATTCCATGATGGGTGTAAGTCAGCTTCCTGACGTTGATTCTCCGGTGCTGGCGATCACCGTGACGTGGGAAGGGGCAGCTCCCGAGGTCATGGAGACGGATGTTGTTGATATCATCGAAGATTCCGTTATGAGCGTTCAGGGGATCAAAGAAGTTTCCTCTACGATCCGGCAGGGGACCGCGATGGTGACGCTGGAGTTCGAGCTGGAACGGGATATTGATGCTGCCATGCAGGAAGTTAAAGCAAAGATCGATCAAGCGCAGCGACAGCTCCCGAAAGATATCGATCCGCCGATCATCATGAAAACGAATCCTGACGATCAGCCCATTGTTTGGATCACGTTCTCTTCATCGACGATGCCGATGCGCGATCTTATGGCCTATGTGCAGGACCATGTTAAAGACCGTTTTACGAGCATTGCAGGGGTCGGTGACGTGTTCTTGGGCGGATATATCGATCCGAATCTGCGTATTTGGGTTGACCAGGATAAGCTTGATGAATATCAATTGAGCGTGCGCGATGTAGTCTCTGCGGTGCAGAATCAGCACGAGGAAGTTCCTGCCGGCCGCATCGAGACCCAGGATCAAGAGTTCAATGTGCGGGTTATGGGCGAGGCGGCAACCCCCCGCGAATTCGAAGATCTTCTTATTCCGCAAAGAGCCGGACAGCCGGTCTACACCCCGATCTATATAAAGAATGTAGCGCGCGTAGAAGACGGGCTTGCGGATATCCGGCGTATTATGCGCAGCAACGGTAAGCCCGCGGTCGGCTTGGGCATCCGTAAGCAGCGGGGGTCGAATGAAGTTGCTACGGCTCATAAAGTTCTGAAGCGCCTGACGGAAGTGCAAAAGATGCTGCCTCAAGATATCGTTGCGCAAGTCCGTTTTAACCGCACCAAATTCAGCGAAGATTCGATGAATGAGCTGATGTTTACCTTATTATTATCCGCTATAGCGACGTCTCTGGTGTGCTGGCTTTTCTTAGGTTCATGGAGCGCTAC